>NZ_JBVVAK010000315.1:0-3452 GCF_055792825.1 Microvirga sp. GN3 | reverse complement strand
GTCGTCTTGACGGCTCTGCCTCCGGCCCTGCGCAATCGCTCTATCGTTGAGTGCCCGGATCGTTGCAGGGAGCGCATTGTTGCGTTCAAAGCCTTTGACAACGAACATCAGAGTTAACTTGAGACTCCATGCTCCCAGAGTCTCAGGTTAACTGCCAACGACTTCCCAAAAATCTGGAATCTCACGCCAAAGTGCCCAGCGACAAGCGCCGTTTGACTCGCCTGGACAGCTTGTGCGGGAGGCCGAGCCTCTCCTTTCACATAGCCGCCGTCGCGCAATGCGCCGGCGACATTCACACCTAAGTAGAGCAGGGTGTTGGTATCTTTCGGGTAAGGCTGTTTATGGACTGGGCGATCCCGCAAGTTTTTGGGGAGTGGTCGATGCCGGTGATGACAGCCGAGCCTGCCAAAGCGGCTGACTTCTACCCTTCCAATCACGAACACTCTTGGAGGGTGCCGGACAGGCAGCAGCACACTCGGTCTGGTCGCGAACGCACTTCTCTTCGCACGCAATGTCGCCGCGGGCGTCGTAGCACGTCTTGCCGATCGTTTCGCATTGGTTGCGGCACATGTCTTGAGCGAGAACCGTTCCGGGAAACAGGAATACTACGGAAAAACCAAGACCGAGGAGCCTCATAGGGACCTCCCTCGTCCAGCCCTTCGAGAGAAAATCATACTCTTGCTTCACGCTCCTGTCGCGCGTGAGAAAACCGGCCGCGAACTTCTGCTAATGCCCTTTATGGAGCTGTCCTCGGCAGATCCCGGCCGGCTTGATGAACATGAGCCTGGAGCATGAAGTTCCGGCGATGATCGCGGTGTGCTACTCTCTGGGGCTGACGCTCCGGAGGATCGGCCATGAAGGGCGATACCAAGGTGATCGAGTACCTGAACCAGGGACTTCGGCATGAATTGACGGTGGTGAACCAATTCTGGCTGCACTACCGCCTGATGGAAAACTGGGGCTACAACGACCTCGCGCGGAAATGGCGCGAGGAGTCCATCGAGGAGATGGTACACGCCGACCGCTTCATCGAGCGCATTATCTTCCTCGAAGGCTTCCCCAACCTTCAGGATCTGAACGCTCTGCGGATCGGCCAGAACGTCCGGGAGGTGATCGAGTCCGACCTCGCCATCGAGTATGAGGCCCGCAACCTCTATGCCGAGGCGGCCGAGTACTGCGTTTCGGTTGGGGACCGCGTGTCCAAGGACCTGTTCGAGGAGCTGATGGCGGACGAGGAAGGGCACATCGACTTCCTGGAGACCCAGCGGACCCTGATCGAGCAGATCGGCCTCGAGCTCTACGCGCAGAAGCACGTGGGCAAGCCCGAGAAGGGCGGGCACGGATGAGCGACACTCTCCGTGACGCGTTGCGAAGGGAGCCGCCTCGTCCCGGCTGCCCCCTGTCGCAGGTCAAGGACAGGTTGCGGCAGGCAGGTCTCCGGCCGACGCTCCAGCGCGTCAGCCTGGGCTGGCTCCTGTTCGGCAAGGGCGACCGACATGTCACGGCCGAGATGCTGTTCGAGGAAGCCAAGCATGCCCGTGTGCCGGTGACGCTTGCGACGGTCTACAACACCCTGCACCAGTTCACCGAGGCCGGGCTTCTGCGGCAGATCGCGGTCGATGCCCGCAAGACCTACTTCGACACCAACGTGACGGAGCATCATCACTTCCTGATCGAGGGCGAGGAGGAACTGGTGGATATCCCGGGCACGCAGACGATCAGCGTGGACGGAATGCCTCCCGTCCCTGACAGCCATGAGATCGTGCGAGTCGACGTGATCGTGCGGCTCAGGCGGAAACCATAATTCCGAGAAGCCCAATTACGGAACCGTGCTGGCGCTGGGTTGGGAAAGGGCGTACAACATGGCATCATCGGTAGGATTGATCCAGGCACCGACGGCTGAGAGATGCGTGCGCTCCCGCCTGCAAGGCTCAGGAGCGGCAGATGCCCCGGCATTATGAAACCTGCCAACATTATGAAATGTGCGAAGGGACCATTGAGGGTCTCTATTTATCTCGGCTCGCTTGGGACGTGCTCCATCGCGAGAACATTCGGACGATCGATCAACTCAGGGCTGTCGCAGGTCAGCTTGAGCGGTTCGACGGCATCGGGTCCAAAACGGCGCAAGCGATCAGACTAGAGCTCAACCGTGTCGCGGTCCCTGGAGAGCAAACATTCAGTGAGGGGCAGCTTTCTGCGTAGGGCACGTAATTCTGATAAGTGCCTTTATGGAGTCAAAAACAGGGGTGTTTGAGCGTATTCTGAAGATAATCTCGAAGCGGCACGGCTCTTCCGTGTAAAGGGTCAGTAAAACGCACCTTTCCGAGCCCGCCAGAACTGCCGGTAATACTTTCTTGCTCTTGTATGGGGGCGGGCTAAGAAATCATACTGTTGGGCTCCCCGAGTGGGGTCCGAAGGCCGCCATGGCACCCTCAGCGTCGAAGGCCGATCACCGTAGGAACTGGCTCCTGGCAGCCTTAGACCCTGAGGATCTGGCCTACCTTGAGCCGGAGCTGGAGATCGTGGACCTGCCGAAAGGCACGATCCTCTACGAAGCTGGCGACACGATCCGCCACACCTACTTCCCGCATAATGCCATCGTGGGCCTGAGTAACGTCATGGAGGAGGGCCAGATCGTCGAGGTGGCGTCCTTCGGGCGCGAGGGGCTGTGCGGCCTGCTCAGCGCCGTTGCGTCCGGGGAATCCTTCGGGCGCTACAAGGTGCACGTTCCTGGCACCGCCTCCCGGATCGCCGTCAACCGGATGCGGGAGGCGATCCGCATCCGCCCTAAGCTGCGGCGGCTGGTGCTCAGCTACAGCGAGGCATTGATGGTCCAGACGTTTCAGACCGTCTCCTGCAATGCCGTTCATACGGTCGAGGCCCGCTGCTGCAGCTGGATCCTGAGCACCCTGGATCGGATCGATGAGGACCTTCTGCCCCTGACCCATGCCGATCTGGCCGAGTTTTTAGGGGTGCAACGCTCCACGGTCAGCACCGTCCTGCGCACGTTTCAGAGCGCGGGCCTGATCACTCAACAGCGCGGGGGCATCATCATCGCGGACCGGGCTGGTCTCGAAGCGATCGCCTGCGAGTGCTACGGCAAGATCCGCCAGACCTTCGCACGATTGCTGCCCGTGCCGTCCTCCCAGGCCTGATCGTTTTACCTAAACCGAGGAGGCAGTAATTCTGATAAGCCTGGGCAGTAATTCTGATAAGCCTGGACTATGGAACCCGGCGGTACCCAGCGCATGTGGCGCGACGCCTCAAAGTCCTTAATGCGACGACTTAGTGTGGCGTTCTTCTGGCCTTTGGCTTTGCCCTGGTAGGCTCGTGGATCGCCCGCATGGTCGCGCGGAAACCGCCCATGCTGGTGCGGGTGGCGCTCGCCAATAAGATGGCGCGCATTGTGTGGGCCCTGCTGGCGAGAGGTGAAGTGTATCGGGCTCCGGCTG
>NZ_JBVVAK010000314.1:0-3537 GCF_055792825.1 Microvirga sp. GN3 | reverse complement strand
TGCCCGAGCGATGTTGGTTGAAGCAGCCTGGGCAGCGGCCCGTATGCCTGGACCATTGCGGGCTTTCTTTCTGCGCATTCAGCGGCGGCGCGGCCAGCAAATCGCGGCTGCCGCGACAGCTCGGAAGATGGCAGTCCTCATGTGGCATCTGCTCACTAAAACCGAGGACTATGCCTGGGCCCGACCGGCTCTTTTGGAAACCAAACTGCGCAAGGTGGAGTTGGCTGCGGGGCAACCGGCGGTGAAAGGGCGGCAGCAAGGCCGGGCCCATGCCTACAACAGCAAGGCGGTGCGGGATCGTGAGCGCGCCTGGCTCGAGCAGACCGAGAAGGCTTATGCACGCTTTGTGGCGAACTGGCAGACCAAGCCACCGAAAGGGTGCACGGGTGTCACAACCGGGACACGCTTATCGAAGGCGACGTGACGGGCTTGCATCCCTGCACCCGCTCTTGGCCACGTGGTCACCCGTGCACGAGGAAAATAGCACGATCTGACAAAAAGAGCTTGTCGAAAACATCCGTGAGGTAGGCACTTTGCCGGATCCGGATCGGCTTCAGACGTCGCCTTGATCGATCCCGAAGTCGGTCTGCGGTGTCGCCCGACAGGATCGCTTCTAGGTTCGTCTGGCTGCCGTCGATGACGATCCTCTCTGGACGGCCGTGCCGCTTCAGTGCCTTGCGCAGAAAGCGTTTGGCCGCGATGAGATTTCGCCTTTCGCTGAACCAGAACTCGACCGTGTCGCCGTTGCTGTCGATGGCGCGATACAGATAGCGCCACTGGCCTCGGACTTTGACATACGTCTCGTCAATGTGCCATCTGCCAGTGACAGCCCGCTTGCGCTGGTTGAAGCGCTCCAGCAGTTCAGGCGCGTATCGCAATGTCCAGCGGTGGATCGTGGCATGGTCGACGGAGACACCGCGCTCGGCCATCATCTCCTCGAGATTTCGCAGGCTCAGATTATAAGCCAAGTACCATCGTACGCAGAGAAGGATAATAGAGCGATCAAAATGCCTGCCCTTGAACACCATGGCCTCCGTAACTGTGCCTCCGGTCACAGTAGCTGAAACTCTGAAACAGATTGTTGCGACAGATCCCACGGAACAGGTACTTCCATTTCCCGCCAACCCGCACATAAGTCTCGTCTAAGCGCCATGAACCCGAGCGAGGTCCCTGGTACGGACGAACCCGCTTCTCAAGCTCTGGCGCATAGCGCTGAATCCAGCGAAAGATCGTGGAGGGGTCCACGCTGACACCGCGCTCCTCCATCATCTCGGCCAGATCCCGGTAGCTGATGCCATATTTGCAGTACCAGCGCACGCACAGCAGGATGATCTTGACGGGAAAGCGACGGCTCCTCGACTGGCCGCCCTTCATTAAACTGCCAAGGTTAATGCAACAGTGCCAGTCCATCAGCCGTTCCTGTGACAGTGCCTCATGCACGGACTTGAGGATCAGGAGTTAGCCGCTCTAGGTCCTTGTCAATAACGAATACTTGTGTTTGCCAATCCGGCCGTAAATCGGCAAAACCTTTCAGGGCTCAGGTCGAACAACTCTAGTCGAAAGACCTTGATGCGAGACAGCAGTAACATCAACGTATAAGTAACCTGGTCCCTAGGGCGGAGGGCCATCGCGCTGTGGTACGTCCCAAGCCGAACCCATGTACAATTGAGAGGTTCGCAATTGCGGCGTAGTCTTGAAAGGTAAACGTCAATGGCGCGTTGGGACACCTGGCCATGCTCAATCGCTTCGATAATGTGCGCGCAGTGTTGGCTGTAGCAGCAGTGATGTTACTCGACTTGCTTGGCCAGGTCGCCGATGCACTTCCGCCAGAGAGCCACCCTCAGCTCACGTCAGCGCATCGGGTTCTGGTGCAACCCGGAGAACAAGCTGAGCGGCTCATACCGCAGCTGCAATGACGGCACCAGCACCGAAGGCCGGAAGATGGAGGGGACAAGTATCATGTCCTGATTGAGAGGAGCTGGTATGAGGGGCCCGAACTCACCTTGGTTTAGGGCAACCTGGATGTCGAGGTTGTCGTCTGGTCTTTCCATGATGGAACCAGGACTATCCGCATACGATGCTTCTCTCCGGGACCTGCGACTTGAGCAAGCTGAAGACCCCGATCTGCAAGTTTTTACGCACCCAAGGAGCAACTGGATGCATAGAGAGACGTTCGCCACGTGCCGAGATCGAAATTCCTCTGCTTCGGCGTCAGTAATTGCGGCAGAGTTTGTTCATCAGTGCTCACCGGCATCGGAGATGAGTATCTCTCTACGCAAACATCAGTGTGGAATCATTGATGTTGCCTTAGCGCTCATTGCTCTAGCCGCTGCAGTCGCCGCCTTTATGATACTGAACGATAGAGCAGAGGACCATAGGCATAAGCCAACTCCAGAGCTGCGATCGCTGTCTTGAAGTTGCTTCCGTGCAAATCTTAAGTGCAGGCATCCACCATGCTCAGGTATTTCTTTCACATCTGCGACGGAGAAGAGGCTCTCGACGAGCATGGCACCGTCCTCGCCAGCCGTGACGAGGCCCGCGCCCATGCAATTACGGTGGCAGGTGAACTCCTCAGAGACGCCGGGAAAAAAGGGTGGCGTGGAAGCGAGTGGCGGCTGCAGGTCACCGACTTGGCGGGTGCAACAGTCTGCACACTCGACTTCCTGGTTGAGGACGGCAGCGCAAGCTAGTCGGCGCTGTCACATGTGGACATCGGGTACGACCCAATCGCAACGCCTGGCTGGACTTGAAGGGATGGAACCGAGCTTCGCTCCACCTCATGCAGTGATCAGATCGAACTGCTCTACAAGCGACAGGTTCGAACGGCAGGCATACTTCGCCTGCCCTTTGCACACCATGTGAACCAGTTCAATCCCGCTCAGCATCACGCGGGCACTGCTGATTGACTTCAGACTCAGCATTGAGTGGACGCGCCCCTTGATGGCCCGATAGTCATGCTCAACGCGATTATTGAGATCGATGCTCTGCCGTATGCAGATTGGTTTCAGCTTGCGCCTTTCTTGCAGCCTGTCCGCCATATCGCAGGACAGGATCGCTTCATGGGTGGTCTGGCGACCATCACTGATAATCCGCCCTGGTCGGCCGTGTCGCTTGAGATCCTTGCGAAGAAATCGTTATGCGGCAGTGAAATTTTGCCACTCGCCAGTGACTGGACGCATGCGGAGATTGAACTGCTCCAACAAGAGCGAGGCCTAGTGGTCCGTCCAGCGCTGGATGATTGAACGATCCATCGCCACGACACGTTCGGCCGTTGGGGGTGTGATGTCTGGATGGCGCCCATGTGGCACTGTGCTTGTTGATGACGTTTGAGCTTGGGGGGGCGGGTGCCGTCATGTCTCCGGGCTTTGAGCGCAATGCTGCATGACCGCGGGCCCTGGTGTGTTCCGCTGCAGCTAATGATCTTCACTAAAGACCTGCAACGGAGAGACCTGCGTGCCGAAAGAAGCTGGTAATGAGCTCAGGCCGTTGCTGCAGGCGGCCGAACTCGCGGCGGGCCAGGCGGTGCAAGTCGGCGAC
>NZ_JBVVAK010000313.1:0-3583 GCF_055792825.1 Microvirga sp. GN3 | reverse complement strand
GTTAACCAAGACATTTTATTATCTTATAGTTGCGTTGAGGTATCGGCCTCGAATTGCTGGTGATGAGACTGCGCCGCAATAGACTTGGCATAGCGAGCATTAAGCATCGTTGAATGAGCCCTCTTGCACCGCGAGGGTGAGCATCCGACATGCGGGAATCCCACAGAAAATATCGAGTTCTGACCACCTACGCTCCACAAGCGAGCGTCGTGAGTTCGACATCTGCGACACAGATCGTCTCAGATGAAGTTGGGTCTGTGTCTCATGGGGATCTTTTCTGAATGAACACGAAGAACACTGCGCTGAGCTTCCAGGCCGGTGAAACGGTCGTGTATCCCGGCCATGGCCTCGGGGTGATCACGGGAATCGAGGAGCAAGAAGTTGCCGGGTTCAAACTTGAGCTCCTCGTGCTTTCACTCGACGTGGGAAAAGTTACAGTTCGCATTCCCTTGGCAAAAGCGAAAAGCAGTGGCTTGAGGAAGCTGTCCGAGCCGGCCATCGTCAACCAAGCACTCGCGATCCTGAGCGGAAAGGCTCGCGCCAAGCGGGGCATGTGGAACCGCCGTGCGGCGGACTACCAAGAGCGCATCAGCACTGGGCAGTTGACTGCCGTCGCGGAGGTTGTGCGGGATCTGAACCGCGGGCCGCAGCAGGAAGAGGCGTCCTACAGCGAACGGCAGATCTTCGAGGCTGCCCTGGATTTCATGGTGAAAGAGATTGCAGCGGTGAGGCAGTTAACCGAGACCGAGGCCCGTAAACTCATTGAGCAGGGCTTGGCCGACGCTCCCCGTTCCAGCAAACCGGCTGGGGGTGAGGCGGCGGCATAACCTCATGGCCATGAAGCTCACACCTCCCGCCTGATTTTTGCTGATACGTCCTCACCTTGCGGCGAAAAGTCGGCTGCGAGCGCCTGCTGCAGGATCCTGTCGCGGATCTCACGCTTCATGCTCCCGACCCTGCGGGCCATGGCATAGACCCGATCCTGCAGGGCTGTCACATCCGCCATGACCTGGAACGGCGGCTCCGGCGGGAGCGGCAGTGCAAGGTTGTTCTTCAGTTCTTGCAGCAGCGTTGCAATCGCCGAGTTGTCATCGCGCAGCTGCTGCAACTCTGCCTCAAGCATGTCTGATGTCTCCTACGGCTCTCCGGGGTTACAGGCTGGATCGGGGTGCTCTGCTTCCTGAGGCTACTGGGGCATGACAACCGTCAGGTAGGGGGCTGAGGGCTTCTCGTTGGCCCCAACCGGACCGGGCACCTGGTTCCTGACCGGCTTGAGGCTCTTGAGATAGCTGGCCAGAGCCCGGGCATCGGCATCCGTGAGCCTGCCATAGGAATGATAAGGCATGATCGGCACGAGCTGCCGACCGTCTGGCCTGACGCCGGTTCGCACCGCCTTGATGATGTCGGCCTCACTCCACTGACCCAGCCCCGTCTCGGGATCAGGGGTCAAGTTGGGCGGATAGAAGATACCGAGGCCCGGGATTTGGAAGCCGACCTCCGATCCTCCCAGGTAGCGCTGCATCTCGGGCTTGCCGAGGAAGGTGCCGGGAGTGTGACAGCCGGTGCAATCCATGATGGTCACCAGGTACTCGCCGCGTTGCGTTTGACTCTGCGCGAAGGCCAACGGGGCAGACAGGAGGAGGCCGCAGGCTGCCAAAGCGGCGCAGATGAGTGGTCTCATGGAGCATCTCTGACTGAGGTTGAACCCCGCCAAAGTGCCAGATGCCCCGTAGGAGTGAAGTGCGCAGAAGGCGTAGACGGAACCGCCTGTGGCGGAAGCATGCCACCCACAACCGGCCTCAAAACACTCAGACACTGGACTTGGATGGCTCCCTTTCCGTCCGAGAACCGGAGGAGGACACGCTTGGATGTGAGCTGTCTTCCTGGAGGAAATAGGTGTTGATGAGCGCTGTAACTCGTCGGCCCAGCGCCTGGTCCTCTTCGAAGTTGTCCGTGTCGAGGATCTCAAGCCTGACTTCAAAATCCGGGTCGCAAATGAGAACGGCTGGATCCTGCTTGTCGCCGTCGCTCAGACTATCCAGGAACCAGCCCTCGTCCGGATCCGGGTCGTCCGGATTGAGACCGGCATTCAGGCTCGCAACGATGAACCGGGCGAGACGATCGTTGATCCGCGTGCCATCATCTTCGCAAAAGAGAAGCCGGGGCTCGCCTTGCGGATCCCGCACGACGTGCTGTCGGTCACGGCCGGGGCGGGCGAGGAACAAGGTCCATTGTGACGACGGGCTCATGGGCTTTTCCTCTCGGCATCGGCCGCGCAGGTCCAGGATCACCCCGGCCGCCCGTGCAGGGAGACTGATGGCGCATCACCATGCTCCTGCGCCTCCGGGCCTGCCTAGGTTTCGGTTCATAGAGTCAAGAACGACTTCTGGGCCTTTGCGAGCAATGGCTGGTGACAATTCTCCCGCTTGTCCCCGTTCTCCACAGGATCCACAGGGATTGGCGTCTCTTCTGGGCGCTGATCTACGGCAAGAGCAGGCTCGCCCCGCAGCAATCTCCGCTCTTTCCCAGCACGTGCGGGCTCCGGCAGTGTCCGAATGGTCCCAGACGGGCCAGCCTGCGCTAGTCCAGGCTGATCTCCGTCGATCCGGGCGGCGTGACCTCGACGCCGACCGGGAGCTGAGTGGCACGTCGTCGACCCGGAAGCCCATCGCTTTGAGCTGGATGAGTAGAAACGCGGCATTGCGTTTGGGTCGGCACGAGCCGGGTGATCTGAATCACGCTGCCATCCGCGGAGCCCCACGGCGCCTGCTGGACTGGTTCTGCTTTGCCCCTAGTCGTGGGAGCGTCCCGACCAGAAGGACAAGGTTCTGCGCGACCTCCTCGCACGCAGGTCGCAGCTTGGGATCAGCCATCACCGAGTGGAACCGCATTCGATAGATGTGCTGGAGAAGGGAACAGGCATTCACCAAGTCGTCCGCCATCTCGTAACAGGGCGAGCTCTCGATGAGGAATGTCCGGCATCGCTGCACGCTGCACTGAAGGTCATGATGCGCAGCATCCAGGTCCTCGGTGCGCAAACCACGTCCACTCAGCGCATCTGACACACTAATGTTGAATCCATCTGACAGCATTCGGGCGACATGAATGAGAGCATCGCCACAGGCCCGAGCCTTCTCATTTCCCTGCTTGTCCAGCCGAATTCGAACAGAGATCAACGTAGATTTGGCTCGTGCCAAATCATCCTCGACAACGTCGCGCGCGCGACGATCCGTCCACCAATTGCACATGCGGTTTTCCGGGAATCAATCTGAAGGCTGATGTTCCAGGAGTCGGATTGTTTGCCACCGGATGCAAGCGAGAACGACTATCAAATCGACCTCTGCGACATCATGATCAAGCTCGCTTGAATGTGGCCTAAGCAGTTGCTTGTGTCTCTAATGACTTGTCCGGCAATGAAGCCCTTCAATTAAGTTGACCGTGCCTCCCGACTGCATCTCGTTAATGTGACTATGCCCCTGTGAGAGGGCCCTGCCATGGCACCGGCTACGAACTTCCTGTAAAGATTCTTATTCAGCCGCTTCGCTGGTTTTGTCGCGGATCCGGATCAAGGGCGAGAAAGAAA
>NZ_JBVVAK010000312.1:0-3693 GCF_055792825.1 Microvirga sp. GN3 | reverse complement strand
CGGGTGTGGCACAGTGCAATCGGTGGCAGGGGTTAGTCTCAGCAACTAAATCCTACGCTGCTTCAAGTGCTTAAGCTACATCCGCCAGCCTTCTCCAACCGCCTCGTGCATAAAAGCGGCTAGACATAAAGCGGCTTCCCTGCAGAGCAGAGTCATCGGTCCGGATCTGCTGCCCTCTTGGATGTAAACGAATCGGCGAATATTTGGGTTCTTCTTATCTTGTGGACGAGATTATTGCCCGGGAACGAATCGACGCGCCTCGCTTTGACTCGGCCATTTCCAAAAGCAACCGGAATTGTCCGAAGTTTTCCAAAGCCTTCTTGGATGATTCAGTGTTTCTGCTTGCCACGTGACTCCACACCCCACTGAGAATCGGGCAACGCTGTAAGCCGTTTCTAGAGTCATGGGTATGTCATGGCGGATAACACACGGCGCCAACGGGTTCAGCGACTCCGACAGTCTCGTAAGGAGCGAGGCGATCGGCAGATGAACCTGTGGCTATCAGGACCAGTCGGCGCTGCACTTGATGAAGCCGTCGAGAGTGGTGCGTATCCGTCTCGGCAAGTTGCTGTCACTCATGCCCTTGAGACGGTCTTCATTCGCAAGGAGGCGAAGACAGTGACGTAAACTAGGCAAAGCAAAAGGCCCACGAAGCTGGAAACTTCGAGGGCCTTTGGAGCTACCCGCAAGGGGCGGCGATAAGAATTAGGTTTGGCGACCATTCTTATGCCATCCCGACAAGCTGACTGTCAAGAGCATCGGTTTCGGTGAACGCTCCCGCTTTGCCCTCAACAAGGAGGGTACGATGCAGCTTGCATCGTCAGGAGGCCGGCGGCTCAGACATGCCGCTCTGGCCGCGAGAGAACTTGCGCTCGAAGCCGGGCGCACGGTAACGCGAAAAGAACTATCTGCGGCAGCTCGTGAGGCTGCCAAGGCCCTGGAATTGCGGAACGGACCCCGATCGGTCCTCTCTGAACTCGTCGCGTGCTGGGGTGAGCAGGAGTGGGAGAGGCTACTTGTCTGGCCGTCCAACGATTATCTGGTCAACCGGACCGGCCTGTCCGAGCGCGCCATCCGGGCGTCTTTTCGCATTTTGATTGATCTGCAGCTCATCATCCCCAAGGAGTCCCCAAACGGAAAGCGCTATGCGGTCAAAGACTTGGCCGGAGAACTCGTCGACGCCTTCGGCTTCGACCTGACCCCCGTTTATGCCAGGCGAGGGGAGTGGGCTGAGCGTCTTATTGAGATGAAGCAGGCCCAGGAAGCCCGCAAGCGCGCCTTTGACGAGATCACCATCGCCAGGCGTGCCGCCGAAGAAGCCCTGAGTGCCTTGGCCGAGCATTACCCCGATCTCGATCGTTCCGACCTTGAGGATCAGGTCAATGGCCTGAAAGCCCGCACGCCTGTGCGCAGCACAAAGGCCATGCCGCTAGCGGTCCTCGATGAGTGGACAGCCCTGAGGATGGCATGCGAGCAAGCTTTCTTAAAAGCGGGCAATGGCGGCGGAATCCGCCGCCACACTAATAACAACAACGGATCTCCTAGTGAGTCTTGTAACAAAAGCTTTCCGAAGAAAGCTGAGGCGGTTCTTCATACCGAACAAACGACAGAGCAGCTATCACCGGAATTGATCCTTGAGGCTTGCCCTACCCTCGAGGACTACGGCCAGCCCGTCCGGGATCTGGCGGATATCGTCTCGGCCGGCCGCTACCTGCGGGCATCCCTGGGCGCTCATGAGAGCGCTTGGGCCGAAGCCGTCGAGGAGATCGGGGTCATCAGAGCCGCGACTGCGGTGATCTATGTGCTGCAGCTCTACGAGGACGATGTTGCCAAAAATGGCGGGGAAAGCCGGATCAAGAACCCTGGAGGCTACTTCCGGGCCCTGGTGCGCATGATCAAGGCCGGAAAGCTCGACCTTGGCGTCGAGCTGCTCGCCATGCGCAGACGAAGGATGTCGTAAATGACCTGATCGTTCCTCAAGACGCCGTGACCCGCTTGCCTGTGAAGGCAAGACCGCTCACGCAGGAACTTGGTAGGGGAGGGAATGCCACTTTGCGGCATGATGAAACTTTCATGCCTGCCGAGACGAAGCCAGCAAGGAGCATCACTGTTGTGAATCGTTGGAGCGCAATGGATTCAGGACTTTGATTGGACCTCGCCGAGATACTTGCGCAACATGGAGGTATGTCTGAAGACACGATCCAGTACCTGGTCCTCGACAGGTGTGATCCCACCTGCAACATGGCTCGCTACTATGTGTTGTCGATCGAACCCAGCCTGTTTGGTAACCCCACCCTGATCCGTGAGTGGGGCCGCATCGGCCAACCTGGTCAGACGCGGATCGAGATTTATGAAATCCAGTCGAAGGCTGTGGAAGCTCTTGAGACATGGCTCCAGAGAAAGCGGCGACGCGGCTATGAGATCAGAGATGGGGCAGCCGCGAGAGCGGCCCGACCAGCTGCAACTCCTGCCAAAGCCAGGCCGACGGCTCATGGTAAGGGTGGACTGGTCCGAAAGGGAATTGTCTTTCACGCAAGCTTGTCTGCGATCACGACATTGAACAGAATTGGCCTCAATCTGTTGTGATGCAGGCATCATACGCATGATACAGATGGCCGACGAGGATGGTCTGGCCGAACTCCCGACCATGTTGCAGCGAGGTCCAGATGCCACTCAACGGAAGTGATCGAGAGTTTTCGCCTTACACGGCAGAAAAGGTCGACCCTCTGGTCGATCAAGCGATCACGCATCTTGAGCGCCAGATCGAGCAACTCAGGTCGCTCAAAGGAGCCACGCCGGAGATTGCGATGGTGCTCGGGAAAGCGCACGAGGTCTTCGGCGATCTCGGGGCGCTGTGGATGGTGCGGCAGAACTAGGTTCTGCAGGCCAGGCCTCTGGATCTGATTGCTCAGGGGAAGACGGACCAGGTCCTCCAGCTTCTCGTCCAGATCGAATATGGAGTGTATGTGTGAGCACAAAGGGGGCGGGGTTTAGGCGACCGTGGCCAGCAGTCTTGCCTGCAATGCGGCGTTCATAGGAGCTGCCAACATGCTTACGATTATGAAGCGCGTAGGCCTAATATTGGCTCGGGAGGCTCTTCGCCAAGAGAACTGACCAGCCGAGGCCTAGAAGTTGGTTACAATGCTCGGGTGAGGGGAGCCAGTAGGCGAATTGGAGTTTCTTTGGAATGGCGGATGACACGATTATCTCGAATCCCGAAATCCTGGGCGGCATGCCAGTCATCAAAGGAACCCGCGTCCCGGTCTATGATCTGGCAGCGTCTGTGAAGGCAGGGATCCCGCGCGATCGCATACTGGCCGCCTATCCCACCATCAAGAAGCACCATTTGGATCTGGCTGTCGCATACGCAGAGGCCAATCCTTTGACGCCGCAGCCCCGTAGTTGGCCGCCAGCGATCAACGGAACCGTAGTGAAGTCCGGACACATTTCGAGGCAGAAGAAATGACAGCCGATGTACAAGCCCTGATCGCGGCCGGCGACATTCGGAAAGCTGAGCTGATCGAAATGGCAGGAGGTTTCTACTCACTTTCGGAGGTCTCCTCACTCCTTAGTCGGCCCTGAATAATGCGGAAGCACAAGGCCGGTGCTGGGTTTCAGGCAACCTGAGAAGTATCCGGTTGCGCGATTGAGCTCATCAGAGCTGCAATGATCCAGGCCATAATAAGCCTGAGC
>NZ_JBVVAK010000311.1:0-3704 GCF_055792825.1 Microvirga sp. GN3 | reverse complement strand
CCTTCACGTTCAAGGACGGCTCGCAGGTTCCGGCCCGCTACACCTATACCTACGAGTACAAGAACGGCACGTGGCTGATTTCCTCGCATCATTCCTCAATGATGCCCGAAAAGGCGTTGACACAGTGAGCAGGTAAAGGCTGTCTTCGACAGTCGTCGTAGCGATCCAAGGCCGGTTGGAACCGGGAACAACGAACGCCTAAACGGGCGTTGTCACTCCAAGCAAGGAAAGGCCACGTTGGCGATGAGCCCTGGCGGCCTCAGCCATTGAAAGTGCACAATCCGGTATGCGCGCGAGGGACAGTAGAGACAAGCAAAGCTCGCTGATGTGACAACGTCCTGCAATGTCACGCCACCATCGTTGAGCCGGTACGCGCGGCGGAGATGGTCTCGCCACGTTCTGCAGGTAGTGTGAACTGAAACACGGTCCCTCGCGGCTCGTTTGCGCTCGCCCACAGCCGGCCCGCGTGCGCCTCGATAATCGACCGGCAGATCGCCAGCCCCATTCCCATCCCCTCCGGTTTGGTCGTGTAGAAGGCCTCGAACACGCGCTCGACCGCTTCCGGATCCAGTCCGGGACCGGTATCTCGCACCATGATCCGCACGCCGCCTGAAATCTCTCGCTCGGTGCTGATCCGCAGCTCGCGCGGCCGCTCCGCCACCTCCTTCAGGGCCTCGATGCCGTTCAGCACCAGGTTGAGGATCACCTGCTGCAACTGCACCCGGTCGCCCACCACAGGCTGGAGGTCGGGCGCCAGCGCGGTTCGGAGCAGGAGGCGATGGCGGCGCACCTCCCCCTGGACGAGAGCGACCGTGTCCTGGATGAGCTCGTTCAGGTCCAGGCGCTCCCTGACGGTCTCCGTCTTCTTGAGCAGTGTGCGCACCCGCCCGATCACCGCACCGGCCCGGTGCCCGTCCTGGACGATGCGCCCCAGCGTCTCCCGCACCTCGTCAAGGTTGGGCGGCTGGCGGGCGAGCCAGCGCAGGGCCGCGTTGGCATTGGTGACGATGGCGCCCAGCGGCTGGTTGACCTCATGCGCGATCGAGGCGGTCAGCGCGCTCATCGTGGTCACGCGCGTGACATGCGCGAGCTCGGCCTGCGCCTTGTGCAGCGCCTCTTCCGCCTGTTTGCGCTCAGTGATGTGCCGTCCGACACCGCGGTAGCCGATGAAGCGTCCTGTTCCGTCAAATATTGGCAGCCCCGAAACGGACACGTAGCGCTTGCCGCCGTCGGGCGTAGGCCGCGCGAGCTCGAAATCACGAAACGGCAGATGCGCGTCGAGCGTCTCCCGGTGTTTGCGCCAGGCTTCTTCATCAGGCTCCACGTAGGGCACTTCCCAGCGCGTCTTCCCGATCTCGGAGCCCGGTGCCGGCGCGTCGGCAAGGTCTTCGGCGAACTCCTGGCGGATGAAGCGATGCTGCGCGTCTGTCTCCCAGTACACATCGAAGGAGAATTGCACGAGGGTGCGAAAGCGCTCCTCGCTCGCCCGCAGCGCCTCTCCCGCCTGCTTGCGCTCGGTAACGTCCATCGCCGCCCCGATGATCTCCAGCAGGTCGCCGGTCTCGCTGTAAACGGGATGGCCAACTCCGCGCAGATGCTTGATCTCGCCGTCCGGAAGGACGATCCGGAAATCGGTTTCGGAATCGCCCCTGAGACGAATTGCGGTTTCCGTGTTCGCGAGCCACTTTCCCCGATCCTCCGGATGAATCCGCTGGAGAACCGCCTCGAAGGACGGCATACCTACTTTCGGATCGAAGCCAAACAAGCGGTAGCGTTCCTGTGACCAGTAGGTGATCGCCTGCGTGGTCGGGTTCCAGGCCCAACTGCCGCTTTTGCTCAGCGCCTCCGCTTCCGCCAGGTAGGCCTCGCTGCGCCGCAGCTCCTCCTCCGCCCGCTTGCGCTCAGTGATGTCGTTGTTGGTCTCCAGGATCGCCACAGGACGGCCCCGCGCGTCCCGTTGCATCGACCAGCGACTCGCTACGATCGCCTGCGTGCCGTCTTTCTTCGTGTGGACGAGTTCCCCGTCCCAGCGGCCGGTGTGCAGCAACTCGGTCATGATCTCTTCGAGCGGCTTAGGAAAGACCGTCTGCATGAGCTCGTGAGAGATCTTTCCGGCGGCCTCTCCCTTGTGCCACCCGTACAGCTCCTCGGCGCCACGGTTCCAGTAGGTGATGACGTCGTTCATGTCGCGCACGAAGATCGTGTCATGGGTCAGATCGAGGAGACCCGCCTGCTCGCGCAGCACCATTTCTCGCGATCGGCTTTGCACGGCAAGGAACGCCGTCACGCCGATCGCCGCGAGGCTGAGAAGGCGGTTTGAAAGGGCAATGCTTGGCGAGGCATGGTGTTGCGACAGCCCATAGCTGAGGATCGCCAGCGCCATGCAGCCCACCGCCGCGAGCGCAACACCCCGCGCCTGAAGAAATCTGGTTGAGAGCAGCACAACGGCCACGTACAGCACGGCGACGGCGACCTCTGTGGGAGTCATGGTGTCGAGAACAAAGATCCCGGCAGCGATGACGGCGCTAATCGCTGGAAGAGCACGCGACGTGACGATTGGCGACGTCGCATGATCTTGTCCTTGGGTCTGCTCCGTCTGCATGTTGCACCTCGCCAGGGACAGGGCGGTGGTCCCGGTGCCGTGATCGGGCCGGCCCTTGTCGTGAGGCCAAGCCGGCACGCCGGCGCTCCCAGCAGGCCCAGAGCGACGGGGCACAAGCCGCTGTCTCGCACCGCCAGTCACCCCGTTTGCCCGTTGATATTTTGTCCCGATCGACCTTGCGGGTAAAGCGCTCGCAGCGGAACGGTGGCGGAATGGAATAGCATGGCGCAGGACATCATCAACACGGGGTCATGGGACGCTCTCCCTGGATGCCGATCAGATCGGCTGGCCACGGGCACAGGAGAGCAGCCATGAAAACCTATGCCGGTTTGGACGTCTCACTGAACGAGACCCATATCTCTGCGGTCGAGCGGGACGGGCGTGTGGTTCTGGAGGCGAAGGCCCGCAGCACCCCTGAAGCCTTGCCACCGTGCTGGAAACAGCCCCCACCTGCCACAGGACGTGTTCGCGATCGGCCGCATGGCCCCAATGGGGCTGTCACGGTAACTCTTGGTCAGGGCCTCTGGAGGAGAGCAGCGGCATGACCAAGCCCGTCAGCTACAAGCGCCGCCGCTTTCCACCCGCAGGTTAGCGCCGCTGCCGTTTGGCTCTACTTCCGATTTCCACTGAGCGTGCGATTGGGCGAGGAGATGCTGCTCGAGTGCAGCATCGTTGTGTCTGATGAGGAGGTCTGAAAGTCTGGATTTGACCTGTCAGACAGTGTCGGACGAGATTTCGTTCTGCCCGGGATAGCCGGGTTCCGAACTTGCCATTCTGGCATGGTCGCCCTCAGCTTGGGCCAAGCGGGTGGTCAAGCCCCAGAGCCGCTGAGCGGTGCGCCGCAGGCGCAGAGCTTGAGAGCCCGCCGAAGCTCCAAGCCATTATTCAAGCTGCCAGAGTGCGAGTCGCTCTCACACTGTCCGTCAAATCAAGTTCAGGATTCTACAATTTCAGCTTATCCCCTGGCAGCTTATCCCCTGCCAGACCGTATGTTCGTTGCCGGCGGAGGTGGCTCGTCCACACTATGCGATGAGCGAGGGTTGCGCCGGATGGGCCGGTGCCGAGCCTCCCGCACAGGGGACGAGCCATGCAGCAGAATAGC
>NZ_JBVVAK010000310.1:0-3710 GCF_055792825.1 Microvirga sp. GN3 | reverse complement strand
GCAACCCGCACGCGCAGATCCAAGGAGAAGCTCTGGGTCATGATCCACCTCCTGTTCTCGGAAGGGAATCACACTTCAGTCCAGACCGAAACCTCTTGAATCTACCTTTCAGTCCGATGCTCTAGCGACCCGCCGTGGCGACAGGTGAGGTGAAGGCCCCACCAAGCGAAACCCAGGTCGATCCCGTTTCGACTTCACGCTGCAAGTAGACGTAGCCGGTCTGCCGCCATGGCAGGATCGCGTCGCGCTTGTTGTCGAGAATGAAGTCACCACGGTCGGTGCGGATCATCATGACCGCATGAGGCTCGCCGTCCTGATCGATCACGGCTGTCATGCGCAATGCCCGCCGGGAAAACCCGGCCGCAACGAGGCGCTTGCGCTTGACGAGTTGGTAATCCTCGCAATCGCCGTAGCCATCCTCGGCAAGATCCCAGCGATCCGTCTCGCCCCAATGCTCATGATCGGTGATGGGCCTGATGGCGGCATTCACCTGGCGATTGATCCTCGTGAGGGTCGTCCAGGCCTGTGGCGTGAGGGTGATTGTTGACGGCTCCGAAGAACTGACTGCACATTCCTCAGGTCTTTGCTTGCAGAAGCGGATCCAGCCCGGGACCGGCATGACGGCGTGGTTCTTTGTGGCAAGAGAGTTGGACCGGGAGAACGAAGCGGTGATTGTTTGGGCCTCCGATCCGCCGCTGACCAGCATGAGAGCCATGGCCAGGGTCGTCAAATGAAACCAACCATTGAAGAAAGTCCGGGCGTTCAAACGCCCGAGGAGAAATTCCCGCATTACCCCGCCGCTTTGCTGCTGCGATTATTCTGACAAAACCTGACACGGCAAGTCGGGCGATCTCAAGGCAGGAGCCGACAAACAATTCGTTGCCGTGGCGTACCGCGTCCAACTCGCCCAGAGGTTGGGGCTAGGATTCCGGTCCGCGCCAACCTCAAAAGCGGATCTCCAGGGCGTCCCGGCAAGCCCATGACTGTTGGGGGGCTCCCTCCTTCGCGATCAAAACTGTCAAGAAATTGTCCCCGCCGATCAAGCACGCCGCCGCGGCTGGTCTACGCTGATCCCAAGGATGGCGAATGATCCGCGGGCATCTGCGCGCTCTCCGTGCTGACAGCCGACTGAGGTGCGGGAGGCAGACCAAGGAGGCACCGACAATGAAGCACGTTACCTTTCGACCTCAGGGCGCGACATCCACGAGGACGGCTCTCTGTCTTCTTGCCGCTATGGCCATCACGGGCGCTTCTGCGCCTGCCGCATGGGCGGAGGACGGGGAGGCGCAGAAGATCCTGAAAACCATGGCCGACTATGTCGGTCGTCAGGAGAATCTGGCGCCGAAATATGATGCCGATATCGAGGTGGTGACCCCAGCGGTCGAGAAGATCCAGTTCAGCGCGTCGGGCGACGTCACCTTGAGCCGTCCGAACAAGTTCCGCATCAGCCGCACCGGTGGCTACGCCGATGTCGAGCTCATCTCGGATGGATCCAACGTGACGGTCTATGACCGTGGCGGCAATCGGTTTGCGCAGGTGACCGGGTCCACTTCCTTCGATGAGGCTGTCGACAGGCTCCGCACCGATGCCGCGCTCGAACTTCCGGGTGCCGATCTCCTGCTGTCGAAGCCTTACGAGGAACTGATGGCGGGTGTGCTGGAGGCCAAGCACATCGGCCGCGGCGTCGTCGAAGGTGTCGAGTGCGAGCATCTTGCCTTCCGCAATCTCGACACCGACTGGCAGATCTGGGTCGAGGTCGGCGACAAGCCGGTGCCGCGCAAATATGTCATCACCAGCAAGGCGGTCGGCGCCGCGCCCCAGTACACGCTGCGGCTCCGGGACTGGAAGACCGGCGTCAGCCCGGCGCCGGATGCGTTCGCATTCAGGCCGCCGGATGGCTCCAGCGGCGTGACGATTGCTGTTCTCAAAGACATCGATGAGATCCCCGAGGGCATCGTTCCCGGAGGCATCAAATGAGCACGCTCAAATCCGCAGGCCTTGCGGCCCTCACGTTGTTGGCTGTCGGTGCGGCCCTGTTCTGGAGCGGTAACGGGCCAGCGCCGTTCGGCTCGTTCATCGGTCAGGCGGAGGCAAGGATCGGGCGGCCGGCAACGCCCATGAGCTATGCCGGCGTGGCCCGCCGAACCACCCGTCGTTCCGTAGCCTATGGGGCGGCCGCCGGAGCTGCGGCAGCGGGGACGTACTATTACGCTACTCCCGGCTGCCGGCAGGTTGTGAATTCCTACGGCCAGATCGTCTACCGCTGCCCGTAACTGACATCGCTTGAAAGGGACGGTCGTGGCACGGGCGGCCCGGCATCCTCGGAGCAATGCTCAGGCCGATCGGACGAGGTCTGACGCGACGTTGTTCCAGTCGAGCACAGATGTTTGCATCGTCGTCGCATCATCAGAAGTGAGGGCCGACGCAAAACAAGCCATTGGTTTGCATGACGCTGCCGATGAACTGGAGCAGGCTGGGCTCCGTATTCTGGAGGCGGCAAACGCCAATGAGGCTCTGGCGATGATGCTGGAGGCCCGCTCGGACGACGTGCAGGTGCTCTTCACGGCTTTGGACATTCCCGGCTCAATGAATAGCCTGGCGCTGGCCGAGCGCGTGTACCAGTACGGCCGCACGCCCCATGGGCAAGATGAGTGGGGTCTCTCAGCCATTCGCCGCGCAGGCGCTCAAACTGGTAGAGAGGCGGGCGGAACAGATCCCGAGCCATCATTTCGCGGCCTCCTGATGCTCTAGGCTGGCGATTTCTCCGAAGAGCGGGGCAGGGCGGCGTCTGGACCAAGGAAGGGGCCATCTATGGGAGGATCTCCCAATCTTGAAAGTAGCACCGGTCCTCGCTCCAAATGGGCGCGAGTTCTGCCAGGGGAGGGGAGGGTGATTTATGATCTCCGCTAGAAGTTGTTCCTAGCTTCTCGCTTTGATTTCAGCCGCTCCCGGGACCAGCCGGTGCGGCGGTTTTCATTTGCAAGGGTCGACTGTCTCGCACGAGAGGTTCCTTTCGTCCGTTCTGGACGAGGAACGTGGGCAAGCTAGACTAACGGCCTGCTTGAAACACCCAAGCTGAATGTCGTGGGTTCGATTCCGTTCGCCCGCTCCAACTTTTCTTAAAAACATCTGCATTGAAGGTGGCTCTTCAAGGAGTGCAGGCCTCCCGGAAACCACGTGCCGTTAATCGGCCGCTCGGGTGTTGACAAACGATCTGGGAATCGACATATCCGCAGCCCCGCCGGAACTTCAGTTCGGGCGAGCTTCAATCTCACAAGACGCCGACGCTGCCGCGATCTTCGGATCTCGCCTTTCGTCCGGGTCTCGATCTCGATCTTAATTGATCCTGATCAACGACACGAGCCTGGATGTCAGTATATGACAAATCTCCAGGGCTCCTCTGGCGACAATGAGAAGCATTCTGAGCACCAAAATCGCCCAGAATGATGTAAACGCAGAAGCGAATACGCTTTTGTGGACGATGAAGCTTGTCTGAATACTGGATGAGAAGGCAGGCAATGCCGATTTCGAGAAAATTTCTTCGAAAAAGGTGTTGACCCAAGGGAGGGGTTCGGATAGAACAACTTCATCGGCGGCGCGGTTCGGTTCGAACGGCCTGCCCCACGGCCTCAAGAGTTCGATCCTCCTTCGGGACGGGTTGAGCCTCTCGCGGTTGTTTGGTCGTCTCCTCCTGGAGGCGTTTGTTCTTT
>NZ_JBVVAK010000309.1:0-3757 GCF_055792825.1 Microvirga sp. GN3 | reverse complement strand
CGGCCGCTGCAGCCGCAGCACCAGTTCGATCAGCTCTTCCTTCGTCAGGCGCTGCAAATCAGTGCGATCCATGGCCCCATGGATTCAGGAATTGCGCCTGATGACAAGGGCGTGGGTAATTACCGACGACCTGCATCATCGCATCACGGATCGGCTCGATTTCATGACCATGAGAGCACTGGTGAACACACCATAGGCGGCGGCGATGATACTCTCGCGTGAAAACAGCATCCCCGAGATCCTCGCGAGCAAGGCCCATACACTCTACCACGTACGGCGTGCGTTGCCTCCGTGCAATATTCACAAACCCGTAGGTTATGCCGGGCAGGTTTGCCGCCGCTCGTTGTCGAAGCTTATTAAGATCCATTCGATATTTATCCAACAGCGGTGTGCATCAGGGCAGGTTGCACCATCAGCGGCTGACGCGAGCGGATCTGATAAATTATGGCGTGGTCCCAGCAGTGTCCTGGCAGCAGAGGGTTTACCTTAAATAAGAGCCTCGTCTGGAATTCCGTGCCTTTAGCCCTCATATGGGTCAGTTTACCACCGAAAGGACATCCTTTGTTCGAGAAGAAAGACAGCTACACTCCTACGGAAGCGAAGCGGGCCTATGATCACCTGGACCGGTTTGTTGCCGAGAAGACCATGAGCCCGCGACAGGCAGGTGCTCATCGCAGGCACATCGCTAACCACACTCGGGTCGCGTTGAAGTCTTCCTATACGGCGCGAGCCGCACAACGTGCGAAGACCGAGATCGTGAAGCTGACGGAAGCTGGGACAATCACCATGAAGTCGGCAGCAGCATATCGGGCGCATATTACCAAGCGCACCGAAGCGGCGTAGTCTCCATGCGGCAGGGCGGTCTCACAGCCGTCCTTATCCCTATCTCTTGACGGCTTCCAGGCCCTCTGGCAACTTCGCAAAAGTTACCACCAGATCAAGGGCTTACACCAGATATGATCAAATCCGAACTGGTCCAGAAGCTCTCTGAGCAAAACCCGCACCTGTATCAGCGTGACATCGAGAAGATTGTAAACGCGATCCTCGATACCATCAGTGATGCCCTTGCACAGGGCGGTCGGGTCGAGCTTCGTGGCTTCGGGACCTTCTCAGTTAAGAAGCGGGATGCTCGTACCGGACGCAATCCTCGTACGGGCGAGGCCGTATCCATCTCCGAAAAGGTGGTTCCTGTCTTCAAGACGGGAAAAGAAATGCGTCAGCGCCTCAATCCGGCATCGCAGAAACGAGTTAAGAGAAGCGTAGCGGGTGCAACTGATGTTAAGGGCCTCGTAGACGCTTAATCTCCTGGAAGATCGCTTCAGTCTCCTTGAACCGGCGTTCGGCCTCTCCCTGCTTATGCGCTGGATAGGTATCCGGGTGGAGGACCACACGGAAAGACCTTCTGGCGGCCACTAAAACGTGGTTTGGACAGTTCTCATCAAGTCCGACCTTTCGATACAACGACTTTGAACGTTCAGCGGCGCAATCCTGGGCAACCATATGAGCCCGAACACGGCTGCGCTCTTTTATCAGAATCGATATGAGGGAGATCACGTCATCACGCTCGTCCTTCATCCGACCAAGAGCGCCGAAAAGAATCTGAACCACGCTATCAGCGGAATGATGGTCCTCGATAAGGAACTCGTCATAGCTGGACTTTGCAGCCTTTGCGGTCCACTCGCTGATGCACTTATCACCTTCCTCGAAGAACGGTTCGATACCCATCTCTCTGTCTGATCCGCTGGGATGCTCCTGGCCTATCCGAGCCTGCTCTTCACCCTGACGCCGCTTTCGTTGCTGTCTCTGCCCAAGAACCTCCTCGCGTCGGGCCTGATAGGACGCTGTTCGAGATTCATCACTCACTCGGTCGCTATCCTTCTCAGACAACGAGAACTCTGGTGGTCGCCATTCTGGCTTCCAGCGATTCCACCATGGAAACTGTTTTCGAACCTCACTCTCAGCATCCTTGCGCCTGGGCCGGGGTTCGGCTTGGAGGAGAAACGCAAGGAGGTCCTGAGGATCTGCGATGTTCGATCTGGATGGTCGAGGCGGGGCATTCGGATGGATGCTCATGGCGATGGAGCCTCAGGGTCGAAAAATCAGGCTCGCCAACAGGTTGCCTTTTCCAAGCAATCGCCCCGCAGCATCACGGGTTTCGCTCAGTTTCTTGTCGTAGTACCCGAGCCAGCGTCCAGTCGCATCACGGGCATCGATCCTACCCGACACACCGTTGCTCTCGTACCATCCGAGCACCCTTCCGGCTCTGTCTCGGACGACTTCACGCGACATCGACAACCTCCGCGATTGCCTGATCGAGTTCATGGTCGAACTCATTAAGCCTGAGACGATTGCCGGTGCCGCCCCAATGGCCCAGCAGGTTCATGATGCCCCTGGTGCGCGGATGAGCGTCCTCCGAACACAGCGCTGGGATGCCGAGTGTTTCAAGTTTTTTGCGGAGAGCGGCTGCTGCCATAGGATCGACGCGCCCATTGCTCTTGGCGTAGATCTCAGTCAGGACCCACATGCCATTCGTCAGGCGGTGACACTGGGCTACCAATCCGGGTGGCTGTCGCCATTCAAGAAGGACCTGTGCCCCTTGTGCGAGGTAGATGATGCGGCTGGATGCGCAATTGCGAAAGCGTCGCCCGAGCGAGGTCATCGCCTTGCCTGAGGTCATTACCGCGAGATCGGGATCGTCCTCGGGAATTGGCAGACGCACAGGAGGTTGGTCCACCTTCTCAAGCCACCGGCTGAACAGCGCTCCCAGGTCAGTCTTTTCTCCCAGGTCTTCAATAGACTGGCGGATGGCTTCATCAGTTGCAGATGAGACCGTACCCCGGACAAGAGCGAGTGCCGCATTCGCGTCATCTGCCTGAGACGCCCCATAGAGGCGCTTCAAGACGTTCTGATGGGCAAGAATGGGATCAAGGCGGCTGATGACCTCGATATGCGTGGCAGTGATCGAACCGCTGCGCTGACGCAGCACGTTCCGCCGCACCCGATTCTGTGGGTCTGAAAAGATTTCGAACAGCGTGAAGTACAAGCTGGGTTTACGAAGCGGCTCATCGCCGATCCGACTGAGGACGCCGAGGAAGCCGTCCGGAACATCGCCGAAAGCAGCTTGGACGATCTCCCGTGCCCGTGCAGCCATCAACGTGCGAGCAATCTGCTCGGAGGTCTGATGGATCTGCTCGTCGGCAGGTGCGAGGGACCGCAGGCGAGCGGCGAGGGTCTCAGGACACTCTCGGGTTAGGGCAGCCAGGGCGGCGAAGATGGACTGACGCCTGCGGGACGACGCGTAGAAGATGAACTTCAAGAACGACGGAGAGGCGGTATCCAGTTCGACAGCGATGCTTAGGGGCCAACCTGAGAAGGAACGGGGACGGACGGCATTGCTCGCGGGAAGTGGGTTCAAGGGCTGGCTCCATGTAACCTCGAATCATCCGAGACTCGCATGGATCAACAATCTGTCTACTAATTTCGCTGTCCTCTAATGGACTTGAGCGATTCTGAAGTGGCCGGGAAGCGTACTATTTCAAAACGAACCTCAGGGAAGCGATGCTCTGTTAAAAGACATGCTCCCAGTGAAAACTTGAACTCGGTGTTGTCAGAATTGTTTGATTTACGCCCTGACCTGTAATTACCCACGCCCTTGTCATCAGGCGCAATTCCTGAATCCATGGGGCCATGGATCGCACTGATTTGCAGCGCCTGACGAAGGAAGAGCTGATCGAACTGGTGCTGCGGCTGCAGCGGC
>NZ_JBVVAK010000308.1:0-3792 GCF_055792825.1 Microvirga sp. GN3 | reverse complement strand
TGGCGCGCTCGGCCTCGGCCGCCGAAGCACGGGCATACTCACCCACCACATCGTTGGTGTTCGATGGATTGACGTTGGCCGAGGCTTCCGTCGCCGACAGCCACTCGCCCGCAATGTAATTCTTCGTCATGATCAGCCCAGCTCCTCGGTCTTGCTTTTCGCGCTCTTTGACTAAGTTGCTTTACTGTGTTCTTCGATATAGTTTCGGAGCGACTTGCCAACACCTTCGATATGCGCCTTCAAGAGTGTGCAGGCCGCAGAGATCTTGCCGCTCGCACAAAGGCGTACGAGTTCAGCATGCTCGTTTTCGGCGCGTTCCATGCCACCTGTAAGCGAAAGCTGAAGCCGGGTGTGCCGGTCACATTCTTGAAGTAGGCCACCAACGATTGCCTGCGCGCGCGGCTGTCGTGCATGTTGGTACAGAACGTTATGGAACTCTGTGTTCAGCTCACCCCAGCGCCGTACGTGTTTAGCGCGAAGTTCTGAGCTGTATTCCTGAAGGATCTGACTAAGCCGCTCATAATCCGCGTCCGTCAGATGTTTGGCAGAGGCTTTGAGGAGCCGTGGTTCAAGTAGCGCCCGGAGTTCAAAGAGTTCTTGGACTTCCTCCATAGATAGCTCTGAGACGATTGCGCCGCGATGCGGAAGGATCTTCACCAGCCCTTCAGCTTCGAGCTGCATCAGGGCCTCACGTACCGGGATGCGGCTGACACCGAACTCCGTAGCAAGGGCATCTTGACGAAGCTGGAATCCAGATTTGAACTCACCATCCACGATCCTGCGCCGCAGTTCTTCTGCAACGGCAGAGGCGATTGTCCTGTGCTGAAGGGATTTTTGAGCGAGTCTGGCAGTCGGCATGGCTTTCACTGTTGTTAGTTGCAGATCCTATGGAAGAATGGATCTTATAACTCTATAGCAGACTGATAAGAGAGCGGCTTGATGTCGGCGATGTTATACAATCTACCTAGTTCCGTTGCAACTCCTGACATAGGTCGCGCAAAGGGCCGCCCAGGACGCAGGTTACGCGGCTGCGCCGAACAGGCCAGCAATGAAGTCGCGCTGCGCGCCCATGTCATCTGCTGATACACTGACGACCTGTCCCTTGCGGATCATCGCCATAGTCTCGTAACCGGCAATCGTCTGGGAGGCGGACATGAAGTTCTTGAAGCTCATCCCTGGCCGGACCAGCCGCTCGATGCGGCGGTGATCCTGCTCGACGATGTTGTTATCGAACATGCTTTTCCTCGGCACCACCGGCGGGGTGGAGTCATCAGCTCGCCGGCTGTATCCTGGGCTGACCGGGACAGGGGTGTTGGGAGCACGTGATGTGGGCACGCCGAGGTATTTGATGAGCTGAGAGCTCGTGTTGTTATCTGGCCGCCCCTGCGACCAGCCCGGTTGCGCCGTGAGCGCGGATCCGTAAGCGTCGTGTGGCCCGCAGGCTCCTTGACGTGATGACAAGCATAGAGGTCCCATGCATGTGATCGGACTGGATGTGCACCGCACGTTTGCCGCCGTGGCGGTGCTGGACAACACCTAACTCTCTCATCCTGGCTGGGTTGAGCTGTCTCGCGAGGCCGTTCTGGCCTTCAGCCGTAAACTGCGGCCGGACGACGAGGTCGTGATCGAGGCGACCGTCAACATAGCCATGATCGCCCCGGCTCCGTTGCATTAACCTTGGCGGGTTAGGAAGGGCGACCACCTGAGGAGCCGCCCTGTTGTCTCTGTTCAAGCGCCGCCGCTTTCCAGTCGAGATCATCCTGCTGTGTGTGCGCTGGTATTGCAAATACGGGATCAGCTACCGCGATCTGGCCGAGATGATGCAAGAGCGCGGCGTCGCCGTTGACCCGAGCACCATCTTCGACCTGTAAGAAAATCCTCTGGAAGCTCCAAAGGGCTACAATAAGCCGGAGCCTTCCCAGGGAGATCAGGTGATGGACCCTGTCGATCCGCAGGCCTCACGTGAGACGGTTCAATCTTGCTGTTCCCGCTCAGCCTCATCGCAACTGAGGCGCGTTCGGCTGGTGCACGTTAATCGCCGCCAGCTGATCTGGACCATGTTGGATATCGAGCGATTGGTCGACGAGGACCATCCGGTTCGGGCGATCTGGGAGCTGGTGGGCCGGCTTGATCTGTCCGCCTTTGTGGACCGGATCGGCTCGCTGGAAGGCGGTGCGGGGCGGCCCGCCTTTGATCCGCAGCTTTTGGTGAGCCTATGGATCTATGCCGACCAGCCGCGGCATCGGCTCGGCGCGAGAGGTGGAGCGACGCTGCGAGCACGATCCCGGCTTTCGCTGGCTGACGGGCCTTCTCACGATTAATCATCATACCCTGTCGGACTTCCGCCTGGCCCACCATGACGCGCTGGACGAGATCTTCACGCAGGTGCTCGGGATCTTGAGTGCGAAGGGGCTCATCACCCTGCAGACTGTCATGCATGACGGCACGAAGATCACGGCCCAGGCCGGTCCCGGCTCGTTCAAGCAGGAAGAGCAGATCAGCAAGCATCTGACTGCGGCTCGGGAATATGTTGCCGCCATGGGAGATCCCCGCAGTGAGAGCCAGACACCACGGCAAGCCGCAGCCCGCGCGCGGGCGCGCCGCGAGCGCCTGGAGCGGCTCGAACAAGCCCTCGTCAACGTTCAGCAGATCAGTGCCGCCAAGCGCCCCGGCTATGCCCAAGCGAGCACGCAGCAGACCGGGCGTGGGTCACGTCCGTCAATGAGTGTAAATTCGGGTGCGGTTTGAGGTGGCCATTGGTCAGCTCGCCTGTGGGGTGATTGCCAGAGCCTGCTGGTTGATCATGGGTGTTGCGAGTTCGGTCATCCCTTCGACCTGCATGTAACGATGCTGGAGCTGCCAGTCGTCATTGGCTTCCAGCAACACCGCGCCGATCAGGCGGGTAATGCTGTCCTCATTCGGGAAGATGCCCACCACGTCAGCCCGCCGTTTGATCTCCTTGTTCAAGCGCTCCAAAGGGTTCGTGCTATGCAGCTTCGTCCGGTGCTGGGCCGGGAAGCTCATATAGGCCAGCACGTCATCCATGCTGTCGTCGATGAAGACCTTGAGCTTGGGCCAGCGGTTGTGGAGTTGGTCGGCAAAATGCGAGAGGCTGGCCCGGGCCGCCACCGGATCGGGCTGCTGGAAGGCCTGGCGCAGCCCAGCCGCCACCATGGTCTGATGCGCCTTCGGCACATAAGCGAGCGCATTGCGGGTCCAATGCACCCGACACCTCTGCCAGGTGGCGCCCAGCACCCGCCGGATGGCGGCCTTGAGGCCCTCATGCGCATCCGAGATCACCAGCTTCACGCCAGTGAGCCCGCGTTTGACCAGATTGCGCAGGAAGTCAGTCCAGAAGATCTCCGCCTCGCTCGGACCGAGATGCAGCCCGACGATCTCGCGCCGGCCCTCGGTCGTGACGGCGACAGCGACTATGACGGCCACGGAGACGACGCGGCCGCCTTCCCGCACTTTGAGGTACGTGGCATCGAGCCACAGATACGGCCACTCTCCCGTGAGCGGGCGCTGCAGGAAGCCCATCACCCGCTCGTCGATGTCCTTGCAGAGCTTGGACACAGAGGACTTCGAGATGCCGCTCAGGCCCATCGCCTGGACCAGATCGTCGACCCGGCGGGTGCTGACGCCGGCAATCCAGGCTTCCTGGATCACCGCCACAAGCGCCTTCTCGACCGTGCGCCGCGGCTCCAGGAAGCCGGGAAAGTAGGCTCCGGTGCGCAGCTTGGGGATCTTGAGGTTCAAGGTGCCCAGGCGCGTGTCGAGCGCCCGCTCGCG
>NZ_JBVVAK010000307.1:0-3831 GCF_055792825.1 Microvirga sp. GN3 | reverse complement strand
TGCGCGCGGATATCCATGATGGCCAGGAGCAATCGCTCCACATGGGCCGGATCCATGAGCGCAAGACCAACCTCGCCATCTCGAAAAGCCTCTTGCGACGCACGGCCGGTCCATACATCGGGTCAACACCAGCCGGTTGGCCCTGGGAACCAAGTGTCAGATTTTGACCACTCGCGGCGCCGCACTCCGTAACGCCCCGTTCAGCGAAATTCGAATGACAATTGTCCGGGCAGGCAGCAAATATTCTGTCAGCGCGTCGTAAGCATGATGATATTTCAGTAAATGAGACACTTCTTATTCGCATGCCATCTAACCGAATTCATAAGCATATTCGCTTGACGATTACTGCTTGCGGGCGTGTGATTAGCGGGTTGCTCAAGGGCTGCCGTCCAGCCCGTTACTGGCGTTTGAGAACTCCGGTCAAACTCAGGAGGAAGTCGGATGCCCATCTTCATCACACGTGGCCGCTATTCGGCAGAGTCCATCAGGAACCTCGTTGCCAACCCCGAGGATCGCCTGCCGGCGGTCCGTAATTTGGTCGAGGCCGCCGGCGGGAAGCTATTGAGCTTCTATGTCACCCTCGGCCACTATGATTTTCTGATAATCACAGAGGCGCCCAGCGCCAAAGAGGCGTCAGCGGCCATTCTGGCGGCGGCCGCATCCGGCAGCATCACTGACAACGAGACGACGGAAGCGTTCACAACCGCGGAGGCCAAGCAGGTTTTTGCCGGCGCCGGCAAGGTCGCGGAGAGCTACAAACGACCAGGCAAATAGCGCTCTTGTCTGCCCGCCGCAGGTCACACATCGTATCGAGAACACGAGTGTCCGTCCCATTCGAGCACTCGGTTTGAAAAGACAAGTCTGGGTGTGCCTTGAAACGTCCAGCCTTCGACCCGTGGGAGACCGAAGGAAACCTCAGGCCTCCATCGCTTCGGCGAGCAGGAGTTCAGTCATGCCGAGCACGAGATCCTGAGGCTTCGAGAAGCGACTGAGGTCTCGTAAACGGCCGTTCGCGAAAAGCCCATGGCCTCCTCAGCGGTTAAGCACCCGTGCCAGTGATAAAGCCAGGATGTCGCCTTCTGGCAGATTTTGTTGAAAAACTCTCGGGCGCCGCTGCATCAGTCTATTAGTAGCGTCAGCGTGCGAGATCAGGCCCAGCATCCTGTATGCTGACCACGCAAAAATCGGCAGTTCCGGACTTTTTCAACACTATCGGCACTTCTCGGACGAAAGAGCTTGATCCGCTTCGACACTCAAGAGCTGACAGTTGTTGAACGGTCGGAATGTGAAAGTCTCATCCGGTCCAGAGACTCGCTCGCGACCCTTCGCGTCGCGGCGGGTATCAGCATGACAGCAGGCTGAAGTATTCACCGTCAGGTGCCGACGACGCCTTAATGGTGACCTTTGAAACCGTGCCCGTGATCCTCCACAGCCTGATAGCCCCGCAGTTCGCCGTACCGCCTGACCTGCTCGGGTGTGAGGACGTTCAGGGTCAAGAGGTGATAGCGCAGGTGCGCGAGCCGCAGGGCGCCTTGCGTGGCGCTGATCTCCGTCGTGGCCGCTTGCAGGCTCGCAGGCGTCACTGATTTGGTGGAGAACTGGCGCCCAAGGTCCATTTCCTGCGTGATCAGGCGCTCGCCCAGTGGAACAGCCTCGGCCTTCATTTCAGCACGGAGCTTCTGCACGCGGGTGCGCTGTTCCTCGGTCAGCCGAAGCTGGTCACCCAGCTCGAGGACATGGACAGGGCCCGGGTATCCATTGAGCTCCGCCGGCAGGGCCAAGCCCATGCCGCGGCCGGCGCGAAGATCGGCGATCTGCTCATTTGAGAGCGCCTTGACCGTCCGGTGCTGCCAGCCAGCATAGGGCGAGGCGGGAGCATGCTGGGCTTGGACCACGCCCAATCCGGCAAGTGTTGCAATGATTGCGAGCGATGGGCGCGACATCAACGATCTCCGATCGATGGAGGGGTTGGGGTTGCTCAAGTCGGGCGGGTTCACAGGGGCATGGTGGCGACGTAGATGGCCAGCATCAGCAGGACGCACACCCCCGCGGAGCCGACCAGCCATGGGGCGAGCTGGTTTCTGTAGTGCTCCTCCAGGCGTCGTTGGCGCTTGCGGCGGGACATCGTCGGCTTCCTCCCGATGGAATGGCACAGGGTGACGTGTCGACCGGATCATAGCCTGTTGCGGCCCGCGCCACGACTCGAAACTGGAGCCGTCGGGGGTCGCCCGGAAGTGGCCGTACCTGCCGCATTTTCGGACACAAAGCCGCTTCTAATCTTTGGCTTGGCGCGGGGGCAATCCAGGGAGCAGTCCGATGAAGACCCGCATCGATGAGATCGGCGACCGCATCTATCGCCTCTCGACCTACGTGCCGGATATCGTGCCGCCGGCCGGCTTCACCTTCAATCAGTTCCTCATCCTTGGCGAGGAGCCGATGCTGTTCCATGCCGGCTTCCGGCGGATGTTCCCGATGGTGTCGGAAGCGGTCTCCCGGATCATGCCCGTCCAGGACCTGCGCTGGATCACCTTCGGCCACTATGAGGCTGACGAGTGCGGCGCCATGAACGAATGGCTGGCTGTTGCCCCGAACGCGCAGGTCGCACACGGGATGACAGGCTGCCTTGTGTCATTGAACGATATGGCCGACCGGCCGCCGCGGGTGCTGTCGAGCGGCGAGGTGATCGACATCGGCGGTAAGCGGATCCGCTACATCGACACGCCCCATGTGCCGCACGGCTGGGATGCGGGGGTGATCTACGAGGAGAACAGCCGAACGCTGTTCTGCGGCGATCTCTTCACGCATCTGGGCGATGGTCCTGCGATCACGGAGCACGACATCGTAGGCCCGGCGCTCGCGGCCGAGGACATCTTCTACGACACGAGCCTGGGTCCGAGCATTGCGCCGACGGTTCGCCGGCTGGCGGAGCTTGCCCCGCGCACCCTCGCCCTGATGCACGGCTCCTCCTTTGCCGGTGACGCGGTCGCGGCCCTGGACGATCTGGCCAGCGCCTATGACAAGCGCCTCCGGGCCGCCATTGTCGCCGGGCACTTTGGCGTGAGACAGGCGATCTAATCATTTCAGTGACTTAGCTTGGGTCCTGAGACGAAAGTTTGGGCACTTAACCTGAGATTCTCGTTGGCTTTGGGCAGACCGTATGTTCGTTGCCGGCGGAGGTGGCTCGTCCACACTATGCGATGAGCGAGGGTTGCGCCGGATGGGCCGGTGCCGAGCCTCCCGCACAGGGGACGAGCCATGCAGCAGAATAGCAAAGTGTTTGTCGGTCTGGATACGTCGAAACGGAAGATCTCGGTGGCCGTGGCTGAAGACGGTCGCCAAGGCGAAGTGCGCTTTCTCGGCGACATCGACAACACGCCTGAGGCCGTGCGGCGTCTGGTCAACAAGCTGGCCGGCAAGTACCGTGAGCTGCTGTTCTGCTACGAGGCCGGCCCGACCGGCTATGGCCTGCAGCGCCAGATCTCCGCGCTCGGCCATGAGTGCGCGGTCATCGCGCCCTCGCTCATCCCGAAACGCCCAGGCGAGCGCGTCAAGACCAATCGGCGCGATGCGTTGAGCCTGGCCCGACTGCATCGGGCCGGTGAACTGACCGCCATCTGGGTGCCGGATCCAGGCCATGAGGCCGTGCGTGAGCTGGTGCGGGCGCGGGAGGCCGCGATGGAAGATCTGCGCGAGAAGCGCCAGCACCTGCAGTCGTTTCTGTTGCGCCATGGGCGGGTCTTCCCTGGCCGTCAGCCTTGGACCCGGGCGCATGCACGATGGCTGTCCGAACTCATCTTTGAGCATCCGGCCCAGTATCTGGTTCTGCGCGAG
>NZ_JBVVAK010000306.1:0-3842 GCF_055792825.1 Microvirga sp. GN3 | reverse complement strand
TGCCGATGTCGATGCCAAGGGTGGCAACTTGCTGAAGCGGAGCTTTGGGCATGGCTCAAATCCTCGTGCTGGGCGCCCCAGATGAAGGGTGCGCCGGTAAGCACGGCCGGTCCATCCCATTAGCAGTCCTTGGGGAACAAGAGCAGACGTCCAACTGTGCCGCCAAAGGGCCCACCCGAAGATCCATCCTATCCTATTCGAAACGGAGTGCCTCAATGGGATCCAGCAGCGCGGCTTTGTGGGCAGGATAGAACCCGAAGAACACTCCGATGGCCCCGGAAAAGGCAAACCCAAGTGCAATCGACGCCGGGCTCACCCAAATCGGCCACCCCGCCAACTTGCCAACCCCAACTGCCACAAGCACGCCCACACCCACTCCGAGCAGGCCGCCCAATACGCATAGCATGGTAGCTTCGACCAAAAATTGGTTCCGAACATCTCGTCGGCGTGCCCCAAGCGCCTGGCGCAGGCCAATCTCGCGGGTCCGCTCGGTGACCGAGACCAGCATGATGTTCATGATGCTGATCCCGCCAACCATCAGCGAAACCGAAGCAATCGCAGCCAGCAGGAAGGTGAGGGACCGGGTAGCCGCCGCACGGGCCTCCATGGTTTCGGACGGCTTGCGGATCTGAACATCATCCGGCGCATCGGAGGCCAGCCTGTGTCGCTGCCGCAGTAATCGGCGGATCTGCTCTTGCGCCGAGACGCTCGCCTCGTCCGAGACGACCTTGACCATAATGAAGTCTACTGCATTCCGGCTCACCTTGTGGCTTCCGAGTACGCGGAGCTTGGCGGTAGACAACGGGATCAGTACAACATCATCCTGGTCGCGGCCATTACCTGCGTTCTGCCCTTTCCTACTCAGAACGCCGATGACGGTGAACGGAACATTGGCTATCCGAACCACTTGGCCGAGAGGGTCCTTGTCCTCAAACAGCTTGTCGACGACAGCCCCTCCGAGCAGGACTACCTTGGCGGCGGTGTCGACCTCATCAAGAGTGAAGCCGCGTCCCGTCTCGACTCGCCAGTCGCGCGCGACCAGGTAGGCCGGAGTGATGCCGCCGGCGAGGGTGGACCAGTTGGCATTGCCATGCACGACCTGGGTGGCTCCTGAAGTCGTTGGTGCTGCAACGGCCACTCCAGGCACTTCGCTCGCTATTGCGGCCGCATCCTCCTCGGTCAGACTCTGACGCGAGCCAGCTCCCAAGCGCACACCGCCTTGGTTTGACGAACCGGGCTGGATCATCAAGAGGTTGGCGCCAAGCGAGCGGATCTGCTCGTCGATCTGGCTTTGAGCTCCACTGCCAATCGCCACCATGGTGATCAGGGCGGCCACGCCGATGATCATCCCGAGCATGGTCAAAGTGCTGCGCAGGAGATTGGCCCTAACCGCACGCCAAGCAATGCGGATGGTTTCTGCCATATTCATGACACCACCATCTCTGGACAGGTCAGCGCTTGTGAGATCCTGTTTCCTGAGCCAACGTTCAGTGCAGGTGGTCCATCGCTGATCGCGCGACCGTCCTGCATGCGCACGATGCGCTGCGCACAAGCAGCCACCGCAGGATCGTGGGTGACGAGGACGATGGTCCGCCCAGCTCGGTTCAGATCTTGGAGCAGAGCCATGATCTCGCGCCCCGTGGCGGTGTCGAGGGCACCGGTCGGCTCATCGGCGAGAATCAGGCTCGGTCCTGCCGCGAGCACTCGTGCAATCGCCACCCTTTGCTGCTCCCCGCCGGATAGCTGACCAGGCCAATGGTGCTGACGGTGGCCAAGGCCGACTTTCTCAAGCGCCACCGCCGCCCGCCGTCGCCGTTCGCTCCTGGGGATGCCGGCATACGTCATGGCCAGTTCCACGTTCTCGATTGCGGTGCTGCGTCCGAGCAGGTTGAACGCCTGAAAGATGAAGCCGATGTCCCTTGCGCGAACCCGCGCGCGCTCGTCCGGACTCAAGTTCATGACGTCGCGCCCGGCGAGGAGGAGACAGCCGCCGGCGGACGGATGATCCAGCAGGCCGAGCAGGTGCATCAGGGTCGACTTGCCGGAGCCGGACGGCCCCATGATGGCGATGAACTCCCCCGCCTCGAGGGTGAGGCTGACGCCGCGCAGCGCCGCGACGGTAGTGTCGCCAAGTCTGTGCTCCTTACAAAGATTGGTGGCTTGAATCAGCGGCGGGGCCACAGGGTGCCTCCCAGGCGGGCAAGGAGCGAGCCGTCGGCAGGCGCTGCCGCGACGCCGACGATTACCTGCTGCTCCGGGTGCAGCGGGCCGGCGACGACCTCAGTGGCGCTGGCGTTGCTCCGTCCGGTCCGGACCGGGACCTTGACGGGGCGGCTCCCGTCCAGCACCCAAACGGCAGTGACGCCGCCCTCGGCCGCTTGGGCAGCGCCTGGTGTGGCCTCCTCCGAGGGGCGGAAACGCAGGGCCGCGTTGGGAATGCGCAGCACGTCCTTGGCTTGGTCGATGGTGATCTGCGCCAAAGCGGTCATGCCGGGCAGCAGCGCCAGGTCGGGGTTCGAAGCCGACAGCACCACGGTGTAGGTGACCACGTTCTGGACCAGGCTCGGCGCCTTGCGGATCTGGGCAACCTTGGCGGCGAAGGCCCGGCCGGGACTGGCATCGACGGTGAAGGCGGCGGCCTGCCCGGGCCGGATGCGGCCGATGTCAGCCTCGTCGACCCGGGCGTGAACCTCCATCTGGCGCAGATCCTGGGCGATGACGAACAGGGTCGGCGCCGACAGGGTGGCGGCGACGATCTGACCGCGATCAACATCCTTGCCGATGACCTCCCCGTCGGCGGGCGCACGAATGACAGTGTTCGCCAGATCGGCCTCGGCTTGGTCGAGCACGGCCGCCTGCTGCTTGAGCAGGGCCTCGGCGAAGGCGAGTTGCGAGGCCGCGGACCGGTGGTCGGCTCCGGCAGCCAGCAAGGCGGAGTCGGCGCCAGTGCGCTCGGCCTCGGCCGCCTGCAGCGCCGCCTCGGCCGACTGAACCGCCGCCAGGGCGCTATCACCGGCGGCCTGCGACATCGTCGAGCGGTCGACGAGGGTCTGCTTGCGCGCGAAGTCGCGGCGGGCGTTCTCCGCCCGAGCCCGCGCCCCTTCGACGTTGGCGTGCGCCATCTGGACGGCCGAGCGGGCGCGGAGGAGGCCGGCCGCCATGCGGTCGATACCAGCCTTGGCCATGACGACCCGCGCTTTGGCGCTGTCAAGCGCGGCCTGGGCCTGCCGCACCCGGGCCTCGAAGGCCGTGGTGTCGAGGCGGGCCACAGGCTGGCCTTTGGTGACGCGGTCGTTGAAGTCGACCAGCACCTCGGCAATCTGGCCCGAGAGCTGGGAGCTTACCTTGACAGTCCCAACGGCGTTGAGGGTGCCGGTCGCCGACAGACTGGTGCGGATGTCGCCCCGGTCGACCGGAGCGGTGATGTATCTGGGGGCAGACGCGGCTGGCTGGAGCGCGCCCGGGATGGCACTTGGCGGCACCAGGGAAGCGGCGGAGCCGAGCGCCGTGCCCAAGACCAAGATCCAATAGCGACGTTTCATAATTCAGCCCCACATGCTTCTGGCGATGCTGCTTTTGCGCTGCGTGCTCCTGGACGTGACCACAGTATAACGGCCGTCGCGTGGCCCCGAAGTGAGCAAGGGACCCGCCGCGGGGTGCCGCGGCGGGATGAAGGCTGTGATTTGGGCTAACCGGCTTTGGCCTAGGGAACTGGCTGCTCTAGCCCACCCTATTCATGAGACATGTTGATGTTTGCCGTTCTGGACTGCGATCGCGGGCGCTCGTTGCGTCTGTTTCATCGCGATGAGGTCTGGAATATGGGGAACGCGTTGGCAGGAGTT
>NZ_JBVVAK010000305.1:0-3850 GCF_055792825.1 Microvirga sp. GN3 | reverse complement strand
TGCCGATGTCGATGCCAAGGGTGGCAACTTGCTGAAGCGGAGCTTTGGGCATGGCTCAAATCCTCGTGCTGGGCGCCCCAGATGAAGGGTGCGCCGGTAAGCACGGCCGGTCCATCCCATTAGCTTCTCCTTGGATCTGCGCGTGCGGGTTGCGGCCTTTGTCGAGGCGGGCCATTCCTGCCGGGCGGCGGCCCAGCACTTTGACGTCAGCGAGAGCTTCGCCATCAAGCTGGTGCGGCGGACACGGGACACCGGCTCGCCCGCACCGGCCCAGCAAGGCCGCCCGCCGGGAGGCGGCAAGCTGGTGCCCTATGAGACCTTCCTGATCCAGACCGTTGAGGCCCACCCCGCCATCACCATGCCCGAACTGGCGGCCCGGCTGCTGGAGGAACACGGGGTGGCGGCGGCTCCCGCGATGCTCTCGCGGCTGCTGTGCCGGTGCGGCTTCAGCTATAAAATCTATGGACCGGCCGTGCGTTGCAAGAGGGCTGCCTCTGGCTGGATGAGAAACGGTTCGCATCAATCTATCCGGCCTCCGTGTGGAGCTCTTGCTCCGGGCCATCATGGAAATCCGCGCGCACCGGGCCTGCTTAAAACCAAGGCTTCAGCGAGCCATTTTTATAGCCAGGCTTCGGGTGCGCCGGGCAACCGTTCATCCATCCTGTCACATCCTTCTCGCGAACCTCGGCGGGAACTTGATCGCCAAAAACACTGGTGGTCAGAGCAGGCTCAGACCGTGCGGCGAGTAAACCCCGGATCGTAACCGTTCTCGTGGTGCAGCACTCCCCACGCGATGCGAGCGAGCTTGTTGGCCAGCGCGACTGCTAGCACATTGCGATGCAACCGTACTCCGGCTGCCTGCAGCCAGCGTCCAAAGCCGTGTCCGCTCCAGTGCCCTGGAGATCGCAGGAGCGCTTGGGCACCGTTGACAAGCAGGGTGCGCAAGTATCGGTTTCCGCGCTTGGAGAGTCCGCCCAGGATCGTGCGATCTCCGGTCGAGATCTGCTTCGGCACCAGCCCGAGCCAAGCGGCAAAGTCGCGGCCTTTGGTGAAGGCGGCTCCTGTTCCGATTGCCGCCACCATGGCGCTGGCGGTGATCACGCCAACCCCTGGGATCCCCATCAGCCGCTGGCACCCTGCATCCTGCTGGGCCAAGGCGGCGATATCCCGCGTGATGGCAGCAATGCGCTCATCGAGTTGCCGCCAGTCTGCCGCGAGATCCTCGAGCAGGTGGATCATACGCGGCGAGAGCACGTCCGTGCGCTGGGCGAGTAGCGTTGGCAGGGCCTCGCGTAGACCAGCCGGCCCTTGGCGCACGGCGATCCCACCCTCGAGCAGGAAACCGCGGATCTGGTTGATGACAGCCGTGCGCTGCCCGATCTGCCGGCTTCGCACCCGGTGAAGCGCCTGGAGATCAAGCTGCTCAGAGGACTTCAGCGGCACAGGGCGCATGGTTGGACGTTGCGCCGCCTCAGCCATGGCCTCGGCATCGCGGTAATCATTCTTGTGTCCCTTGAGGAAGGGTTTGACGTATTGAGCTGGCAACAGGCGAACGTCATGGCCAAGAGCAGCGAGCTGACGGCCGACGTGATGGGCTCCGGTACAGGCCTCCATCCCGATGAGACAGACCGGCACGTTGGCCAGGCAGGATTGCAGCTGTCCACGCGCAATCTTGCGGCGCAGCACAATCTTGCCGCGGGCATCCATGCCGATCAGGTGGAAGGTGTTCTTGCCCAGGTCGATGCCGATGGTCGCAATGGTCTCAGCGGTGGTCTGCTGTGTCATGACATGGCTCCGTGACTGCGGGACAATCCCGTACTCCCATGCTCCGCCCGGGAGCACGGCCGGTCCATGCCATTAAAGCCCTGATGGCGGCGGAGTGCGCACGCGCCGCCGTGCGGGATGAGCGCCGGGTCTGGGCAGGCTACCGTCAGCCACGCATGCGCCAAGAGCCGCACCGCTTGGTGTTTCTCGACGAGACCTACGTCAACACCAAGATGACCCGCCTGCGTGGGCGCTCGCGCAAGGGCCAGCGGCTGCGCATGAAAGCTCCCTTCGGCCATTGGAAAACCAACACTTTTATCGCAGGGCTGCGGTGCAGCGAGTTGAGTGCGCCGTGGGTCATTGATGGTCCGATCACCCGGTTGGCGTTCGAGGCTTACATTGAGACACAGCTTGCGCCGACCCTGCACACAGGCGACGTGGTGATCCTCGACAACCTTGCGGTCCACAAGAGTGCAAGGGCGGCTGAATGCCTGAAGCAACGAGGTGCTTGGTTCCTGTTCCTGCCCGCTTACAGCCCGGACTTGAACCCAATTGAGCAGGCCTTTGCCAAGATCAAAGCGCTCCTGCGCAGAGCTGAGGCCCGAACCCTCGACGCGCTCTGGCGTGCCCTCGGCGATATCTGCAGCTTGTTCGAGCCGCAGGAATGCTGGAACTATCTCACGGCCACCGGATATGCGTCCGTGTAAGCGTCCGATGCTCTAGCAGACCTGTAGCGCACAATCCAGCGGTTACGACCAAACGGCAATCAACATGACAGCCGCAATCACTTAGTGATAGAGCTCGCGATATTGCTTCGCCTTCAGCACCAGTTCTACGGCCATGGCCAATTCGGCTTCATCGAATTCAAAGCATCCGAGACTATCAACTGTCGAGCGGGTGGTATGCGAGTAAATCTCGAGCCAGAACGGCGGCAGATCCTGCAAGACGGACGCGTCCGGAAGTTCGCTGAGACGCACCTCAAGGGAGCAGAGCCGTGCAACGAGAGTGGTTCGGACGCCGGTTGTATTCTCGGCCGCGAACACGAGCTGGACGTAGGCGCGGATAATCTGTTGCTCAATCTCGTCCGGGGAGAGGTCGGGCAAGGGAGAATGACCGGTATCAATGTGCCAATTACATGCCATTCGAAGCTCCATCATTGTATCACTGTAATCTCAATTCCCCAACGGGCACGGGCGCGCGACCCACCTTTCAGTTACGCAGCGCGGCGATGTTCACTGAACCCCAGTGAAGCAGCGGCTCGAGCCACCTGTGTCCCCTCAATGACGTGCCGAATTGTTTCTGACACGACAATCACTGTCGGCTCTTTCAGGATGATGTCGCCGCGAGCGGAGAAGCGTGTATCGTGAGCAGCGATGACGACAGGGCGACTGGGATAGGCCTGATGGTATTGGTCTGCCAGGATCCAGCCGTCGATTAAGCCCGGTAAGGCAGCCCGGCTGTACAGCCAGCCGATCTGGTGCTGCCGATGCCTCAGGATGGTAAAGGCCGGTTCGCCCGTGTCGTCCGCCACAGTGTAGTTCGCAGCCCGGCACGCCTGCGCAAGCCGCTCGCAGAAACCTGGATTGCTCTCCACGATCAGTACGCATTCGTTCATGACCGGGCTCATAGCAGTCTCCTGCACGATCGCGCTTCGCCGACTCTCGCAGGTGAATTTCACCTCGAGAGCCTTGACGTTCTGACATTAGCCGATCTCATCATTGGGGCTCGATTGTCTTTGTGGGTGCCCCAATCATCGGGAGAGATTGCGACGATCATACTTTGGTTTGGGTCGATCGATACGACGGCCCTCGTGACACGACCGGTCTGGATAGAAACCCCTTAGGGCATCCAGTTGGCACGGTGATGATGAGATGATGTGAAGCCAAAGCGGACATGGACCGCCGGAACTGGACAACCCGTGGCATCGTCTTGCGTTAGCGAAGCGCGCTAACTTGAGAGGGACTAATGATCTTCACGGAGGTGGTGTAACATAGGGTGATGTCGATCCTCATGAGGAGGCGCGCGATGGATGACGACGTTTGGCGGCCGACGCATCTAACATCCGAGCAGATGGAGGAGCGGCGTC
>NZ_JBVVAK010000304.1:0-3915 GCF_055792825.1 Microvirga sp. GN3 | reverse complement strand
TCTCTTTCCGGTCGGCGTGCGGTTGTGACGGGCTCGTCGCAGGGCATCGGCTTTGCGCTGGCCAAGGGCCTGGCGGAGCATGGGGCGGCGGTGGTTCTCAACGGCCGCGACCCGGGCAAGATCGAGGCCGCTGCCGCCGACCTGGCGGCGGCGGGACACACGGTCTCGACGGCGATCTTCGACGTGACCTCGGCAACGGCTGTCAGGGATGGGATCGCGGCCATCGAAGACGAGGGCCCGATCGACATCCTGATCAACAACGCCGGCATGCAGTTCCGCACGCCGCTCGAGGACTTCCCGGTCGAGCGCTGGGAGCAGCTGCTCGCCACCAACGTCTCCAGCGTGTTCTTTGTCGGCCAGGCGGTCGCCCGGCCCATGATCGCCCGCGGACGCGGCAAGATCATCAACATCGCCTCGGTGCAGAGCGAGCTCGCCCGGCCCGGGATCGCGCCGTACACGGCGACCAAGGGCGCGGTGAAGAATCTGACCCGCGGCATGTGCGCGGACTGGGCCAGGCACGGCCTGCAGATCAACGCCATCGCGCCGGGCTACTTCAAGACGCCGCTCAACCAGGCCCTCGTCGACAACCCGGAGTTCTCGCACTGGCTCGAGCAGCGCACGCCGGCGGCCCGCTGGGGCAACGTCGCGGAACTGATCGGCGCGGCGGTGTTCCTCGCCAGCGCCGCCTCCTCGTTCGTGAACGGGCACACGCTCTACGTCGATGGCGGCATCACCACCTGCCTGTGACGCGACGAACCGCTCCATGCTTACCGTCATGACGGGCACGGATCCCCGTCCGATCAACGATCGCGGCTGCGCCTGAAGCACGCCGCAGCCCGCCAAAAAGCCGACCTGGGAGAACGCTCACCATGACCAAGCCCGAGATCCTGCTGATGGGTCCCTATCCGGCCTGGGACCTCGACGACCTCGAGAACACCTACACGGTTCACAGGCTCTGGGAGGCGGCCGACCGGGCGGCCTTTCTCAAGGATGTCGGCGCCAACGTCAGGGCCATCGCCACCCGCGGCGAGATCGGCGCCTCGGCCGACCTTATGACGGCGCTGCCGAAGCTTGAGATCGTCTCCTGCTATGGCGTCGGCACCGATGCCATCGACCTCCCGCACGCCAGGGCGAACGGCATCCGGGTCACCAACACGCCCAACGTCCTGACCGCCGACGTGGCCGATATCGGCGTCGGGCTGCTGCTGGCGGTGGCCCGCCAGATCCCGCAGGCCGACGCCTATGTCCGGGACGGACGCTGGCGCAACGCCAACATGCATCTCGTCACCCGCGTTCACGGCAAGACAGTCGGCATCGTCGGCATGGGGCGCATCGGCGTCGAGGTCGCCAAGCGCCTGACCGCGTTCGATTGTCCGATCGCCTATTGCGACGTCGCCCAGCGATCCGACCTGCCGTACACCTTCGTGCCTGATTTGGTTGTCCTGGCCGAGCAGTGCGAGTTCCTGATCGTCACCCTGGCGGGCGGCGCCAGCACGCAAAAGATCATCACCGCCGATGTCCTGCAGGCGCTGGGACGCGACGGCATCCTGATCAACATCTCGCGTGGATCGACCGTCGATGAGGCCGCCCTGCTCGACGCGCTCGAGCACAACGTCATCAAGGGCGCCGGCCTCGATGTGTTCTGGAACGAGCCGGCCATCGACGAGCGCTTCCTGACGCTGGGGAACGTCGTCCTGCAGCCGCATCACGCGTCCGGGACCGTGGAGACGCGCCAGGCGATGGGCCAGCTCGTGCGCGACAACCTGGCGGCGCATTTTGCCCGTCAGCCGCTGCTCACGCCCGTCATCTAAAGGATTGCCCCATGAAAGCCGTCGTCATTCATGCCGCCAAGGACCTGCGCATCGAGGAGCGCGCGCCGGAGGCGCCCGGGCCGGGGCAGGTCGAGGTCGCCATCGAGGCCGGGGGCATCTGCGGCTCCGACCTGCACTACTACAACCATGGCGGCTTCGGCACGGTGCGCGTGCGCGAGCCGATGATCCTCGGCCATGAGGTGGCGGGCAGCATCCGCTCCCTCGGTGAGGGCGTCTCGGGTCTTGCCATCGGCGACCGGGTGGCGGTGTCGCCGAGCCGGCCGTGCCAGTACTGCGAGTATTGCCTCAAGGGCCAGCAGAACCAGTGCCTGAACATGCGCTTTTACGGCAGCGCCATGCCGATGCCGCACATCCAGGGCGCCTTCCGGCAGCGTCTGGTGGCCGAGCACTGGCAATGCCACAAGGTGGCCGAGGGGGTCTCGATCAACGAGGCGGCGTTGGCCGAACCGCTGGCCGTGACGCTGCATGCGGTCACCCGGGCCGGCTCGCTCCTGGGCAAGCGGGTTCTGGTCACCGGCTGCGGCCCGATCGGGGCTCTCGCCATCATCGCCGCGCGGGCGCACGGGGCGCGGGAGATCGTCGCCACCGATGTCATGGACGCCGTGCTCGAGAAGGCGCGGGCCGTCGGCGCCGACCGGACGATCAATGTGGCGAACGATCCGGAAGCGCTGTCGGCGTACGCCGCCAACAAGGGCACCTTCGACGTCCAGTTCGAGGCTTCGGGCAACGGGAGCGCCGTGCGCTCCGGCCTCGAGGTGCTGAAGCCGCGCGCGGTGCTGGTTCAGCTCGGGCTCGGCGGCGACGTGTCGATCCCGCAGAACCTGGTGGTGGCGAAAGAGATCGAGATGAAGGGGACGTTCCGCTTCCACGAGGAGTTCGCGCTCGCGGTCGACCTCATCAACGCGCGGCGCGTCGACCTCAAGCCTTTAATGAGCGGGATCTTTCCGATCGCCGATGCGGTGGCGGCCTTCGAGGCGGCCGGCGATCGCAGCCGGTCGATGAAGATCCAGCTGAGCTTCACCTGACACAGCGCCAGAGCAGGACATTCACCATGAGGATCGGAACTCTGAGGGAAGTCTTCCCGGGCGAGGCGCGGGTGGCGATGACGCCCGAGTCCGCCCTCCAGCTGCAGAAGCTCGGGCATACATGCGTTGTCGAGGCCGGGGCGGGCGCGAAGGCGGGCTTCCCGGATGCCGCCTATGCTGCGGCCGGGGTGAGCGTCGTGCCGGATGCGGCAGCCCTCTCTGCCGCCACCGACGTGATCACGAAGGTGCGCCCGCCGACGGAGGCCGAGATTGGTCATCTGCGCCAGGGCCAGACGCTGATCGCGTTCGTCTGGCCGGCGCAGAACGCCAGCCTGCTGGAGCAGGCGAAGACCCGTGGCGCCACGGTCATCGCGATGGACATGGTGCCGCGCATCTCGCGGGCCCAGAAGATGGACGCACTCTCCTCGATGGCCAACATCGCCGGCTACCGCGCTGTGATCGCGGCCGGCAACGCCTTCGGCCGCTTCTTCACCGGCCAGGTCACCGCCGCCGGCAAGGTGCCGCCGGCCAAGGTGTTGGTGGTGGGGGCCGGCGTGGCAGGGCTCGCGGCCATCGGCACGGCCACCAGTCTCGGGGCGATCACCTATGCCTTCGACGTGCGGCCCGAGGTCGCCGAGCAGATCGAGTCCATGGGCGCGCAGTTCGTCTTCCTGGAGTTCGAGCCGACGCAGGATGGCGCCGCCACCGGCGGCTATGCCGCGCCGTCCAGCCCGGAGTTCCGCGAGAAGCAGCTGGAAAAATTCCGCGCGCTCGCGCCCGAGATCGACATCGTCATCACCACCGCCCTGATCCCCGGCCGGCCCGCCCCGAAGCTGTGGACCGCCGACATGGTCCAGGCCATGAAGCCGGGCTCGGTGATCGTCGACCTCGGCGCCGAGCGCGGCGGCAACTGCGACCTGACCGTGCCGGACGAGACGATCGTCACGGACAATGGCGTCACGATCATCGGCACCACCGACTTTCCGAGCCGCATGGCCGCCCAGGCCTCGACGCTGTATGCCAACAACATCCGCCACTTCCTCACCGACCTGACCCCG
>NZ_JBVVAK010000303.1:0-3931 GCF_055792825.1 Microvirga sp. GN3 | reverse complement strand
AAGCGCTCCGCGAGAGCGAGGAGAAGTGGAAGGCGGTCTTCGAAAGCAACCCAACCATGTACTTCATGGTGGACGCGGCCGGGATCACCCTCTCGGTGAACGCCTTTGGGGCGGAGCAGCTCGGCTACACCCCCGACGAATTGGTCGGGAGCCCGGTACTGAACGTGTTCCATGAGCCTGACCGCGAAGCCGTCCAGAGGCTGGTCGCCCGCTGCTTCGCTCAACCCAACCGGGCGATGAGCTGGGAGGCCCGCAAGGTGCGCAAGGACGGCACGGTGCTCTGGGTGCGTGAAACCGCCCGATCCGTGCTGTTGAAGTACTGCCCGGTCATCCTGGTCGCATGCGAGGACATCACCGAGCGCAAGCGCGCCGAAGAGGCGGCCCGCCGAAGTGAACAAGAGCTGCGCGATCTGATCGAAAACCTTCCGGCCATGGCGTACATCGCTTTGCCGGGGCCCTCCGGGCCTTCCAATGCATTCATAAGCCGGTGGGGGCGCGAATACTCAGGCTTGTCCGAGGAGGACACGGCCGGATCTGCCTGGCAAAGCGTCGTTCATCCGGACGACCTGAAACGCCATCTGGAGAAGTGGCGGGCGTGCTTGGCGACGGGCGAGCCGTTCGAAAACGAGGTGCGTTATCGCCGGGCGGACGGGGCCTATCGTTGGTTTCTAGTCCGCGCCGTGCCGCTGCGCGACGATATGGGCACCATTGTCAAATGGTATGGCGTCCTGACCGACATCGAAGACCGCAGGCGGGCCGAGGACGCTTTACAGCGCAGCGAGCACTATCTCGCGGAGGCGCAGCGCCTGAGCCACACCGGCAGCTGGGCCTACGAGCCGGCCACCGGGCAGGTCATTTACTGGTCCGAGGAGATGTTCCGGATTTTTGGATTGGATCCGCGACGGAGCCGTGCCCTCGACCGACATGAGCTCGCTCGCTTTTTGCACCCGGCCGATCGCGACCACGTTCTCGAACGCCTCGAGACGGCACACTGCGAGAGGGCCGAGTATGCAGTGGACCACAGGATCGTGCTGCCTGACGGAAGGGTCAAGCACCTCCAGGTGAGCGGGCATCCGGTTCCCGATGACACCGGAGCGGTCGTCGAATACGTCGGGACGGCGATGGATGTGACCGAGCGCAAGCGGGCGGAGGAGGAACTGCGGCGCAGCGAGGCCTACCTGGCGGAAGCGGAGGCGCTGAGTAAAAGCGGCAGTTGGGCGTGGAACCCCGCCACGAGAGAAATCACCTACTGGTCGCAGGAACGCTACCGCCTGTTTGGCTTCGATCCGACAGCAGGTACCCCGTCCTTCGAGGCGCTTCTCCAGCGCATTCATCCGGAGGATCGGGCAAGGTGGCTCGCAAACGCGGAAACCGCAATTCGTATCAGGGGCGATTCCGAGACCGATTTCCGAATCGTTCTTCCGGACGGCGAGATCAAGCACCTGCACGGTATAGGCCATCCCATTTTCAGCGAAGCCGGCGACCTGCTTGAAATCATCGGGGCGGCGATGGACGTTACCGAGCGCAAGCGGGCCGAGGAGGCGCTGCAGAAGGCGCAGGCCGAGCTCGCGCATGTCACGCGCGTGACGACGATGGGCGAGCTCACCTCCTCGATCGCCCACGAGGTCAACCAGCCGCTGGCCGCCATTGTCACCAACGCCAACGCGGCCCTGCGTTGGCTCGCCCGCCAGCCGCCCAACCTCGCCGAGGTGCGCGAGACGGTGGAACGTATTGTCCAGGACGGGCACCGGGCCGGCGCGGTGATCGGGCGGGCGCGCGCCCTCTTCCGGAAGACGGCCACCATCACGACGCGGCTGGATCTGAACGAGCTCATCCGGGACACGGTTGCCCTCGTCCAGGGGGAGGTGCGCCGCCATCGGATCCTGCTGCGGACCGAGCTGGCGCTCAACCTCCCGCCCGTGGCGGGCGATCGGGTGCAGTTGCAGCAGGTGATCCTGAATCTGGTACTGAACGGCCTCGAGGCGATGAAGGAGGGGGCGGAGCGGCCACGCGAGCTGCTGATCCGGTCCCGGCTGGATGAATCCGGGGCCGTGCTGCTCGCCGTGCACGACACCGGTGTCGGGCTGGACCCACAGCAGGTGGAGCGGGTGTTCGAGGCGTTTTACACGACGAAGTTGGACGGCCTGGGCATGGGTCTGGCGATCTGCCGCTCGATCATCGAGACGCATGGCGGCCGGCTGTGGGCATCTGCGAATGAGCCTCAAGGGGCCGTGTTTCAGTTCACCCTGCCGGCAGACCAGGACGAGACCGCTCCCGCTGAGCACGTCGGCTCAAGGCCGGTGGTGTGAGGGGAAAGGTCCGGGGAGGACGGTATCGTCAACTTAACGGCTTGAGATAGGTCTGCTCGCCTGGAGCATCAGATCAGAGACTAGGAGCGACGCCCGTTACCTCGGACCAGACTCGGAAGGCGTGAGCTCGGGACATGCGGTGATCGTGGGCATTGGTGTTGGCGGGGCGGTGGAAGAGGTTTGCGACCTGATCATGGATTGAGAGAAAGCGCTGGGCCTGCCCGGCTGATTTGAACCGCTTCATGATGCGTTCGCGTCGTCGGGTCGGCTGATGAGAATTCTCCGCTCGATTATTCAAGCCTTTGTGCTGGCGATGCTCCACGCCAGGCATAATCTTCCTTTTCGCGGCGGCGTAGCTGGCCAGCTTGTCGGTGATCATCACGCGCGGTGTGATACCTTGCTTCTTGAGTAACTTCCGCAGCAGACGCTTGGCGGCTTCTGTATTGCGGCGACTCTGCACCAGAATATCGAGCACGACTCCATGCTGGTCGACGGCTCGCCAGAGCCAGTGCTTCCGACCTGCAATACTGATCGCGACCTCGTCGAAGTGCCATTTGTCTCCCGGTGCCGGAAGACGCCTGCGGATTTGCGCGGCAAACTGCTGGCCAAACTTCAGGGCCCACTGCCGCACGGTCTCATGGCTCACCTCGATGCCTCGGGCCGCGAGCATCTCCTCGACCATCCGCAGGCTCAAGGGGAAGCGGAAGTACAACCAGACAGCATGGCTGATCACTTCAGCTGGAAAGCGGTGGCGGGAGTGGCGAGGATGGCGGGGCGATTTCGTTCCTCGCTTATGCCAGCATCCCCTCAACTCGACGTTAACCTGACGGTGCCGACCCGACAAGTGATATCAGCCGAACTGACGGAAAAGGCCGCTCACAGGGCTTGACCAGAATCCCCGGAATAAGAGAGCGGTGCCCTGCGAAGCGGGGAGGGCAGGTGTACAGGGAAACCTGGATTGGTCTCAGCGCAGGATCTTGAGCATCTCTTCGACGGCGTCAGCCTCGTCAAGGCTGCCTCTCTCGTACTGACGCAGCACGTCCCTGATTTGAGCGCGCTTTGAGCATGAGCGGCCAACCTGCTCATCATGGGCAGGTGCTTGCCCTTGGGTCGCTGGTGGCAATTCGGGCTTGCGGAAGTAGGTCTGAGCTTTTTGCAGCAGTCTCATGTTTAGCATTCGTCGTAGATGACTCTGATGATCGATATGGGAGCTCTTGAGGCCTGTTCGTCACTCCCTATCCTTAGCAGTCGATCAGATTGGGAAAGACAGACTTTGGTAGCAAGCTGCGGAGTGAGAAAGCCACATTTCGATCTTTGTTACAGTGTGAGCAGAGCTTCAACAGTGCACACGGCTGACGATCTCGAGCGGGCGCTGAGAGGATGACACCGAATGGACGAGAGTTTCTCGCCAACCATTTTCCTTTATGGCATGGCCCTCATACTTGCCCTGGGAAAGGCGTTCACGCTGACGATCTGGCGGACCCTTCCAAAACCCAGACTAGATGTTTAGTCCCGGCATTTGGTGGAGCGGGTCGAGCCTGAAGCGTTGCGGCTCGCTTGTAAAGATCTTGCAGATGTACTCGTAGGGGGTGAGGCCGCGCAGGGTCTTGAGCCGGCGGGCG
>NZ_JBVVAK010000302.1:1749-3978 GCF_055792825.1 Microvirga sp. GN3 | reverse complement strand
ACCAGATGCGCGCGGATATCCATGATGGCCAGGAGCAATCGCTCCACATGGGCCGGATCCATGAGCGCAAGACCAACCTCGCCATCTCGAAAAGCCTCTTGCGACGCACGGCCGGTCCATACATACGGGTCAGGCAGTGAAGTTCACCGACTGTTCGGAATGTCCGGTGTTCCCCGCGTGAGCGGACGTTCGGCTTACTTCAGCTCAGTGCCATTAGCGGACATTGCCACAATCCGGTGGGGGTTCGTTCGACAGTACTGGCTATGGGAGAAGTATGTCCTTTCATTGTGCTGCACGAGCCATAACGCGCGTACCACCCCGGACGGCTCCGCTATCCGCGGATCGCCGCATTGGCCTTCTCGGCGGCGGCGGTCATTGCACTCTCTGCCGATTTCGCTCCGGAGACCACTTCGTTGACGCCGATCATGAAGGCGTCCTGGATGGGTCTCGATTGCGGATGGAAGAGGATTGCCTTCGCGCGCTCGACATCGGCATTTTGCAAGTTAGTCAGCGCCGCTGCGGCTGCCTGCGGGCCGAACGCCTTCTTGAAGCCCTCACTCGACCAAGCCGACAGGCGTGTCGTCGCCAGCCCTGTGGCGGCGGTCTGCAGTGAGGTCGGCTTGCTTGTCGCCCACAGCAGGAACAAGAAAGCTGCCCGCTTGTTTCGTGATTTCGAATTAATGCACGCCTGCCAGTGCGACATAAAGGGGACAGGTGTGCGGCTGGCGACATGCGGAAAGGCTGCAAACTCAGCCTGCTTGGTGACGCGGCTCTTCGCTGGATCGGAGATGTCAGTAGCGAAGTTGCTGCTGTCGATTGCCATTGCCGTCCTGCCCTGAAGGAAATCGTCCAACACCTGGTACCATTCATAACTGCCCACGCCGACAGGTCCGGCTTGGCTGAGCAACTGTCCGTACATCTCGACGGCCGCGATCGCCTCAGGGCTCGCGAAAGCCGCCTTGTTGTCCTTGACCATGGCCCCACCATAAGAGAACACGAAGCTCATGGCTGCCGTGGACGAATTGCCGCTGGCCTGGGCCCGCATGGCGATCCCGGACATTTCACTGGTCTTGACCGCCTTGGCGGTGGCAAGCAGCTCGTCGAAGGTCTGGGGAACCGGCAGGTTCTTGGCTGCCAGCGCATCGCTGTTGATGAACAAGGTCACCGCCTCGGAGGTGATCGGGAAGGCGTAGCGTTCGCCGTCCGGCCATAGCGGAAAGGCTCGGGCGGTCTTCAGGAGGTCGCTCTCGTCATACCAAGCGAGATCGGTCAGCGACCTGTCGGAATAATAGGCGTTCAGCGGCTCGAGCCATCCTGCCGAGATGCCCTGGCCATAAGTCAGGAACATGAAGACGTCAGGCGTCCTGCTGCCGCGGGCGAGCTTGATCGGCAGGGCGCCCAGGAACAAAGTTTCCAACTGGAAGTCGGTGACGACGCTGATACCGGTGAGCTTGGTGAAGTCCGGCAAAAGCGGAGTGATCGCATTCGACCAGGGATGGATCGCGCCCGCGAGTGTGATTGTCTGCCCGGCAAACTGTTTCCAATCGATTGCAGCGTCGGCATACATCGCAGCGGCATCCTCGGCGAAGCTCCACCGCGGCAGTATGGCCAGGGCCGGCAGGACGATCCCCGCCGCGCCCAATCCCTTGACGAAGCTGCGCCGGCTGGCCGGCACTCGACCGCTCAGTGAGTTTTCACCCCGCGCCATGTCAGTGCTCCTCCCAATGGGCTGTCATTCACAACACGGGAGCGGGGCCGTACTCGTGATGTTGCGACCCTCGCTAGGCAACCGACAGGCTCCAGAGCCGGTGTAACCTGCGCGGTCGAGGAATTCGAGTTCCCGTCTTACCTATGCTATGCGCACTCATCCATGTACCCTATTATTCTAGCAATTCTCTGGTGTCGGCACCAGAAGACGCGCCGGTCGCGCGAGCACCAAGGACCCAAGGCCGATGTCAGTCCCTGCTCCGGGCCTAACTTTGCGGTGGTTTGCTCGTCCGCTGATCCTGGCGGTCGCGGTGCTTCTGATGCTGTTTGGCGCGACCGGATTTCTCGGCCTCCAATATTGGCACGAGCGGCAAGCGGCAGATCTCTCGCTCGAGCATAGCCGCCAAGTGCTCGATACGCTCGATCGGCTGCGGACGATCATCGCCAACCCCCAACCGCTACTAGCAGGCGTCGGCTAGCTCGCATAGCTCGTGAACCGCCGATACGAGCTCGCTCTCTAGA
>NZ_JBVVAK010000302.1:0-1739 GCF_055792825.1 Microvirga sp. GN3 | reverse complement strand
TGAGTTTTCACCCCGCGCCATGTCAGTGCTCCTCCCAATGGGCTGTCATTCACAACACGGGAGCGGGGCCGTACTCGTGATGTTGCGACCCTCGCTAGGCAACCGACAGGCTCCAGAGCCGGTGTAACCTGCGCGGTCGAGGAATTCGAGTTCCCGTCTTACCTATGCTATGCGCACTCATCCATGTACCCTATTATTCTAGCAATTCTCTGGTGTCGGCACCAGAAGACGCGCCGGTCGCGCGAGCACCAAGGACCCAAGGCCGATGTCAGTCCCTGCTCCGGGCCTAACTTTGCGGTGGTTTGCTCGTCCGCTGATCCTGGCGGTCGCGGTGCTTCTGATGCTGTTTGGCGCGACCGGATTTCTCGGCCTCCAATATTGGCACGAGCGGCAAGCGGCAGATCTCTCGCTCGAGCATAGCCGCCAAGTGCTCGATACGCTCGATCGGCTGCGGACGATCATCGCCAACCTGGAGGCCGAAAGGCGCGGGTATCTGCTGACCCTCGACCCGGCATATCTCAAGGCCTACGGCGTCTCTGACGAAAGCGTGCGACGGGAGGCTCAGGCGCTCCAGGCTCTGGTCGCGAACGATCCATTGCAGAGTCTTCGCGCCGAACATCTGGCGCTGACCGTTTCAGCAACGCTGCGCGAGATCGACGATATCGTCAGGACGCCCCGTACGTCCGGGCTGACGGCGCTGGCCATGATGCGCAACATGGACGAGATCCGATCGCAAATCGACCAGATGGTGGACCACGAGCGCTTCCTGCTCGCAGGTCGGGAGACGCACGCCACCACACTCGAACAACGCAAGACCTGGCTCATCGCTGCGGCCGCCGTCATTGTCACCGTCTTAGCAGGGACGGCGCTGGCGCTCGCACGGCTCGAAGCGAGACGGCGGCGGAAAGCGACCGAGGAGAACGTCCGACTCCACAGCGATCTTGAAAGACGCGAAAAGAAGATCCGGCGCCTGGTCGACGCTAACATCATCGGGATCGTCATATGGGATCTCGAAGGCCGGATCCTTGAGGCCAATGACGCCTTTCTCCGCATCATCGGCTACGACCGTGAAGACCTCGTCGCGGGTCGCATCCGCTGGACGGACCTGACCCCACCGGAATGGCTTGAGCGCGATGCACGACAATGGGTGCCAGAGCTGGAGGGGACCGGGATCTTGCCCCCGTTTGAGAAGGAGTACTTCCGCAAGGACGGCAGCCGCGTGCCCGTGCTCATCGGCGCGGCAACCTTCGAAGAAGGCGCCAACCAAGGTGTCGCTTTCGTGCTCGATCTGACTGAGCGCAAGCGGGCGGAGGAGGAACTGCGGCGCAGCGAGGCCTACCTAGCGGAGGCGGAGGCGCTGAGCAAAAGCGGCAGTTGGGCATGGAACCCCGCCACGCAGGAGATCATCTACTGGTCGCAGGAACGCTACCGCTTGTTCGGCTTCGATCCGCAAGCCGGGATTCCATCCTTCGAGGCGGTTCTCCAGCGCATTCATCCGGAGGATCGAGAAAAGTGGCTGGCAAACACGGAAACCGCAATTCGTCTCAGGGGCGATTCCGAAACCGATTTCCGAATCGTCCTTCCGGACGGCGAGATCAAGCACCTGCACGGTATCGGCCATCCCGTTTACAGCGAGACCGGCGACCTGCTGGAGATCATCGGGGCGGCGATGGACGTTACCGAGCGCAAGCAGGCGGGAGAGGCGCTGCGGGCGAGCGAGGAGCGCTTTCGCACCCTCG
>NZ_JBVVAK010000301.1:0-3995 GCF_055792825.1 Microvirga sp. GN3 | reverse complement strand
TCGCCGACTTGCACCGCCTGGCCCGCCGCGAGTTCGGCCGCCTGCAGCAACGGCCTGAGCTCATTACCAGCTTCTTTCGGCACGCAGGTCTCTCCGTTGCAGGTCTTTAGTGAAGATCATTAGAACAAGAATGCCACGCGGATCTTCGCGCTTGACCCGGATCAGATAGGCGACGCGATGCACCAGCACCCGTGTTTTTCCGGAGCCGGGTCCTGCGAGCACCAGCACGTTGGTCTGTTCGCGATCATCGGCGACGATCTTCGACTGCACGGAATTTCCGAGACTCGACAATCTGGCGCCAGCTCTCCGGTGTGGTTTGACGGACCAAGTCGCCCGCTCGATCCGGCAACCAGCGCTTAAGGAAGGCTCCTTTGTCCAGCTGGAAATAGTCCTGCGCGAGCCGCTCTGCCTCTTTCATCGAGGTCAGCCCGCGCCCGGCATAGGCCGCCATGATATGGGTCTGAACGGTCTGTTCGCAGTAATGATCCTCGAGAGGGAGGAAATCCTTCTGAGTAAACTGTCCACCCCCGGGGCGCAGGTGAACGGTGATCGCGGGGCGGAAGATCGTCAGGCCTCGTCCAAGGGTGATCACGCCCTGTTCATGGAGCCACATGAGTGCCCGGCCGAGCAACTTAGTCATATCCCGGACTGAGCCCTTCAGGAAAACATCCCCTGTGATGGCGGACTGCATTTTGCCCATTGTGGTCTCGACCCGGACATCTTTACCGCGCGTGCCTTTTGCCACTAGCGCTTCGAGATGTTGGATTAAAAGCTCCGCCCCTCGACGCCTGATCTCCGCCGTCCGGCTAACCATTTCCCACGACCGCTGCAGTCGCACGAAGCAAGTGTTTCGATTCACCTTGCGCGAATGAATGTTGCCGCGTCCACCGTCCTCATCGCGTCCGTCCTGCGCCAAGCTGCGCAGATGCGCCTCAACCAGGTCCGGGCGCACGCCCAGATGGCCCTGATCGCGCAGAACTTGACAGGTCGCGGCGAGATGCAGAGGCTGCGCTTCGCCGCCCTCAGCATCTGGTGACGCCTCGCGCATAGCGTCGATCAATGCGGCCTCCAATGCCGTAGCTACCTGGAACCGCTGTTTCGACGACCCCTCCACCCCGACATGAACGAAGATCGTAATGGCCGTATCGTCCGTCGCGATACCAAGTGCTTCGAGATCAGACAATGCCTTCCGAAGTGCGCCACCGGTCAGGCCACTGGCGCCGGAAAGCTCGTCGGTCGAGACACCAGCATCGGGGGAGGCCGTCATTAGATGCCGCACCAGATCCAGTAGTTGCTTACGCCTGGTTCTGGTCAGCTCAATCTTGGACAGAATCTCCTCGGCCTCTGTCAGCGTGCGGATACGCAGCGAGGAAGGGAAGACCTGCACCCGGTTTTCCTCCCGGGTCAGCAGAGTTGATTCTTCGAGCCAGGCAACGGCCGTCTTGACCCGCGTGTCGTCAGTGGCGTTATCGCGCTCGAATTCCTGCGCCGCCTCTTCCCGCACTATCTCGCCCGGCGTGGCGACGACCTCACCGTTGTGCTTTCCACGGGTATCCAAGCGCCGGAGCGCCTTCAGGATCGCGCTGATCTCATGGCGCGCCAGACGCGAGCGGGCGCTGAGAGAGAATTGCCGTTCGACATCCTCGGTGGTGAACAAAAGCACACAGACCGCCGGATCGCGGTCACGTCCAGCTCGGCCGGCCTCCTGCAGGTAGTTCTCAAGCGAGCCCGGAATGTCGCCATGCACCACCAGCCTTATATCGGGCTTGTCGATCCCCATACCGAAGGCGTTCGTGGCCGCAATGATCCGCAGCTCACCGACACGGAAACGCTCTTGCACCTCGTGCTTGCGTTCGGGCGTCAGGCCAGCATGGAAGAAGTCCGCTGCTAACCCCTGTTGTTGCAGGAAGCCCGCGACACGTTCAGTCGCAGCACGCGTGGCGCAATAGACCACGGCGCCTGACGCACCATCGCGCGGCAGGGCGCGTTCGATCATATCAAGAATGTCGGTGAGCTTGCGGCTGCGGTGGGTCTCGTGCACCTCGAAGGCGAGGTTCTGGCGGGTCGCACCGCCGTCGAGCAGAAGCAGTTCCAGCCCTAGGCGGGACTGGAAGTGATCACGGATGTCGCGCACCACCTCCGGCTTTGCCGTCGCAGTCAGGCAGATCACCGGCGCGGGCTCTTGATCCCCGGAATACTCACGGATGAAGCGCGAGACGTAGCGATAGTCGGGCCGGAAATCATGCCCCCACTTTGAGACACAATGGGCCTCATCCAGGATCCAGTAGCCGACCTCGCGCTGCGCCAGGACTGCACGCACTGAGGGGCTGCGTAGCTGCTCGGGTGATATCAGCAACATGGCCGCGTCGCCCAACCGCACCTGATCCAACGCAGCATGGCGCTCTGGCATTGAGAGAAGCCCGTTGATCGTAACGCAGCCTCCGATTCCGTGACGCGCAAGGCCTTGCACCTGATCAGCCATCAGTGCGACCAGAGGCGAGATGACGACGGAAAGCGCGCCGATCTTATCGAACCGCGCTAGCGCTGGAATCTGGTAGCAGACAGACTTCCCAGTGCCAGTGGGCAGGATACCGAGAACAGATTTCCCTTCCATTGCTTCAGCGACAATGCGTTCCTGCAGCGGGCGACCAGCATCGTCCTTTGGCTCCGGCCGGAAGCTGTCGAAGCCGAACCAGCGCGATAGCGCTTTCTTCGGGTTGTTCTTCTCGCGACACCAATGGCAGCCTGGGTCGCCGCACGCGCGGTCGCGCAAATGCCGAACGATCAGTGAGGCTTCACGGAACTGCGCCCGCACCCAGGGTGGCATAACGGAATCCCCGCCCGCGACCGAGATCCACGAAAGTGCGTAGGCCATCGGCCAGCCGAGTTGTGGTGAGGACAGGCGGTTCAGTGTTTGCTGGATACGCGAAGCGCATGCCTGACCATCGAGCAGTTCCTTGATCGCCTTCTCGGCCTGTGCCGCAGCAGGTCGGGGTGCTCTGCGTAAGTCGGTAAACAGTGCATCGAAACCGTCACTCCCCTGCATACAAGTGGTCAGGTAGTGATAGGCGATAGGAGCGGCAGGCGTCTCCTTCGCCAGAGTTGCAAAGGCTGCGATTTGGTTGGCCAGCACATCGAGCACAAGGCGCGCGTCGAGTTCCGGGTCGTTTACATGTCCTGCGTGCAACCGCCCATCGTGATGGTGTTTGACTAGATGGTTGTATGGATTGCGCGGGAAAGCTAGCGGGTTCAGCCAAAGCGTATCTATTGGCTTTGTGGCTAGTCGCGCGAGGCGGGGCCTCACCGCTGCGAGGTGAGGGAGATCAAATCGGATAATGTTGTGACCAAGCAGGAAGTCGGCCCCTGCGGCGAGTCCCTCGAGCCGGTCAAGGGCGGCCTCCTGGTTCCCGCTTCGGAATACCACTTTCTCCTGGCCTTGGCGGCGAACGGCGGCAAAGGCGAAGATCTTTGCTTGACCCGGATCAACCTCAAGGTCGATCGAGAGGCAGCGGTTCAGCAAAAAATCATCAATCTGCCCGATCTCGGCTCCATCCATGCGCCTGTCTTCTGTCTACGATATCAAGTTCCTGATTTTGCGAAATAAGCACGACAGAAGAGTGGACGCTAGAGATAAAACATCGTTGCGATGAAGCTTAGCAAGGTATGGTTATTTTCGCTGAAGGATGTTGAGGTGGCGCTGTTCATACAATTGAGAGTTTGGTCTAAACACTCTGCAATCAGCTACACACTTGAAGCAAGCTTACTGGCTGGCATCCCGAGTGCGACACGTGACAAGCACATTTGTTCCCGCTTCTGCAGTGCAGGCTCTTGGCCAGCCCCCACGAGGTGGTCCGGTGTCAATGTTAGTGCGTGATCGGTCGTGGCGCTACGGCTGGGGTGGCCGGCGGAGTTGGCCGGGGTTGCGCAGCCGGCCATAGCACTGTCTCGGGTGCGGGTGGTCTGTAGCCCAACGACGAATGTGGGCGCACGGTATT
>NZ_JBVVAK010000300.1:0-4030 GCF_055792825.1 Microvirga sp. GN3 | reverse complement strand
CATTGGGGTTCCTTCAGCTGGGGTGCAGTCGAGCAACTCCACCATAGCCGGTCCGCCCAATGACCACCTCATCCCAACACCCGGCGCGTCAGCAAATTTCCACCACTAGCGCGGACTCTACCAGCGGCGGCCCCGAGTAAGACGCGACGGAAAACGCCCCAGCTGAGGGCTGTCTGAAACCTCAACCAGGGCATTTACGGAGGGTAGAGCTCCGCACCGGATCGAGATGTTTCGCGTCTGGCTCAGTGCGAGCATCCCAAGCTGACCAAAGTAAACATTCGGTGTGCTTGAATGGGGTGCCCCAGCTTAAATGAAGTATCACCAAACCTTCGGCCAGGACGCTGGTGGCTCACGTGGGGGCACATGGAAGCCACACGTCAGAGGATAGACCGTTCCAGCGCCCCCTCAACGTCCCAGAAGTCGAAGAATAATGTCCCAGATGCGCCACTCTCGGTATGGGGAGTAGCCTGAACATCGAAGCGCCTTACCGCCTATGGCCTGGAGGATCACAGGCTTTTGCTCATTTCAGATCAAACCCAACGCGGCACGGGCTGTGCTCTCTCGAAGACAGTCAGAAGCATCAACACGTCTGCCAACCGGTGCTTAGTTCTATCTTGCCGCTCCTCTGGGATCAGCTCGAACGAGCAAAGCGATGTGTGTCCCTAGGCAAGCCGGTTCGCGGCGCCTAAGCTTTTATGGGACATGACACGACGTAGGAGCAGTCGGGATGGTGTTGAAGAAGCAGATCCTCGCAATCCAGGATGTCTATGTGCCTGTGAAACGGCGGCAAACCCTGAACCGGCAGAAGGTCGAGACTTTGGCCGAGAGCATGATGGAACAGGGGCAGGAAACGCCCATTCTCGTGCGACCTGACGGCCAGCGGTTTGTCCTGGTAGAGGGGTTGCACCGGCTGGAGGCGTGCAAGGCTCTTGGAGAGACAACCGTGCCGGCCTACTTCGTGCAAGCTCGGAGGCACTGAGCTGTGGCTCCCGCATTGGTCCCCATCGTTTCGGGCGGGGAGGGCAGGGCCATCCCGCCGCAGCTTGCTTTCTCCTGGTACAGCAAGAGTCAGAAGGGCCATCCTCAATGACGAACAATTCGGGCAAGCCGGCTCCTTTGGCTAGGCACAAGCAAGAAAACTGGGATGAAGCCTGCGAGGCATACCTGCTCGAACATGCCCCCGGCTTGAAAGACCACTATGCCGCACAACACCAAGTCTTCCTCCAGATTGAGGCGGACGCACTGCCCCGCCATCCAGACCCAACACTAGATGACATAGCCGCGGCGGAAGCGGCGGAGGCGGCTCTCCCGTCCAGGAAGAGGACAGAAGCTCAACTGCGTCGCAGCTTCGTGCCTCTAGCGGTTCACCTCCCCAGCGAGGTCAAGCGCAGTCGGAAGCGCTTCGTTCAGCGGCATCAGCGCGCATGGAACCGTGCCAACCCGACTCCCTTGACACGGGAGCTTGAGCGAACTCTCACGACAGAGTTCAGGAGGATTTATGGGCAGTGACAGCCAGAGGGCATGCTGTACGCGGGCACAGCACAAGGGCCCATTGCTGTCAGGTATCCAGGCGCGGCCATAATATCGACGATCTCACCAATCCCGCGAACGTGTGAGTTTTCCAAGCTCAGCGATGGATGCATGAGTCATCTGTTCGATCCGGTCGGGAGAGAATGATGCGCCTCAGAGAGCCGTTCCCCTGACGATGACCGCAGCGGCCGGCCCCATGGGCGCCACCAAACGTCATGCACATCGCGGCGAAAACGCCAGTCCCGTCTCCGCCAGGGGTGCGGAGACCTTACAGATCGGAGAAGCCCCGGCAGAGGCTTCGTAACGCCCTGTGAAATCCCAAAGCGGTTGCGACAGGCGGGCCGATCGAGTTCGATCAGACCTCGAATGCCGAGCTTTAGCCAAAATGTTCGTTGCTTAGAACAGCGATCCTAACCGATTCTGGTCCTAAAATAGCATAAGTTACAGTAACATGAAGCCGCGACAACCGCTAAGGTTCCATTATATTGACAGTTGGTTCTTTATAAAGGATAATGTGTTCTGTTTGATGAACACTAGGCAGAGGTTATGGCCGCAACGGCGCAAATCATTGATCTCAACGAAGTGAGGCGCCGACGCCAGGAGGCAGCGCAACCCATGGCGCCGATGCCGACCGTTGTGCCCGGGACTTGGGTTGCGGTATGGTTCTTCGTGCCCGTCTGGGTAGGGAATGCCTGGCCAATCAACCGGTAAGACGAGGTGTCGCCGTGGGAGATGTGCCTAAGGATCATCTCGCCGGCACCCCGCATGAAGCCGAGAGCGATCTCGAGAGTGAGGCTCACGAACTTGCCGAGATCGTCAGCAGCAATCTCAAGCGGCTGCGCCGCTCGCGTGGTCACTCCTTAGAGCGCCTTGCCAACCTCGCTGGCGTCAGCCGCGCCATGCTCAGCCAGATTGAGCTGGGGCGAAGTGTTCCAACGATTTCGTTGTTGTGGAAGGTGGCGCGGGCGCTCAACGTCCCATTTTCGGCGCTGACAAGCCCAGGTACCGGCAGCGGCACGGTTGTTATGCGCTCGAAGGCTGCCAAGATCCTCACCTCAGCAGACGGGAGCTTCACCTCAAGGGCATTGTTTCCGTTCGAAACGGAGCGGCGCGTCGAATTTTATAAGCTCACGCTGGCTGCGCAGTCACAGGAAAACGCCGTCGCCCACGCGGCGGGCACAATTGAGAACCTGGCCGTCGTGGTCGGCGATGTGGAGATTGAGGTCAACGGCTCCATTTACAGTCTGCACGCCGACGACGCGATCATTTTTCAAGCCGACGTTCCGCACATCTACCGCAATCCCGGCCATGTGATGGCGATCATGTACCTGGTGATGTCCTACGTCGAGACGGTCGGATAGTGCGATCCGTGTGCCCCGAGCGGGCGGTGCCGCACTTGGCACGTGCGGCACCACGTCCAAAGGGTGGCCTGTTCAGGCGCTCTTCTTCATCGGCTTGGTCTGCGCGCCCATGGCCGAGCTCATGCCAACCAGCATCATGCCACCGCACATCATCATGCAGGGCATGCCCATCTCCATCATTCGCATCATGTTCTCGCAGCACATCTTGAACATGTCGGCGGACATGCCTTCCATCGGCATCATGGTGCAGGTCATGGAACCGTCGGCGGCCATGTCACAGGACATGCGGCACATCATGCCAGGCATCATCCCGCCCATCATCGGCATCATGCCTGGCATCATTCCGGGCATCCCACCCATCATCGGCATCATCCCCGGCATCATGTTGCCCATCATGGGCATTGCGGCTGAGCTGGTCATCGGTCCGTCTCTCATCTGCGTGTCAGAAATTCGCCAGCGTTTCCGCTGTGTCGAAGAAAAGGATGAGCCCGACAGCCCCCCGCAGCAACGTATCCCGGCGACAAGGCTGCTTCTTTCCTCCAATTTATTGGAGGTCGGGCTAACAGATCGAACAAACCGTCGTTTTATTGGATGCGCCTCAGCTTTAGTAGACAACCTGGGCAGTCGCCTTGTTGCACGAATGGGCGGGTTGGTGCCTTGATCTGGGTGTCATAGGAAGGCTGTGCCCTCCTGATCTCGGATTTCTACCGTGCCGTTCAAGACCAATGCTGCTCGCCGGCACCACATTCCGAGACAGCGGCACCGGGTGACGAACTGGTCCGAATACGATGCCGCCCTGCGCCAACGGGGAAGTCTCATCGTCTGGTTCTCTGACGAGGCGATTGCCACCTGGCGGGCCGAGCCGCGTACGACACGAGGCGGTCAGCCGCACTATTCCGCTCTGGCCATCAGGACAGCGCTGACCCTGCGGGCGGTGTTCCGGCTGGCGCTCCGTCAGACCGAAGGCCTGATTGGCTCGATCCTCCAACTCCTGAGTCTCGATCTGGCCGTGCCCGATCACTCGACTCTGAGCCGGCGTGCCGAAACCTTGGAGGTGCCAAGGCCATGTTCAAACTCCGGAGGACCTGTTCACCTGCTGGTCGACAGCACAGGCCTGCGTCTGTGCGGACCCGGCGAGT
>NZ_JBVVAK010000299.1:0-4483 GCF_055792825.1 Microvirga sp. GN3 | reverse complement strand
CTCGACGGATTGCCTCTGTCGTCGTGGCGCTGCCGTGTAGAACCTGCCCCATAGTGCTTCCTTCCACTCATGCGAAAAGATTGCACCATCAAAGTCCGGGATTAAACACCTAGGCGCCTCCGATCGCGTATTTCCTGTGACTCCTAATGCCGTCCGTTTGGCTTGGGAGAGGTTGCGAGATAGGGCTGGTGTAGCGGACCTGCGGTTGCACGACCTGAGGCACGAGGCGGTCTCAAGGTTCTTTGAGCTTGGTCTAACAACTCCTGAGGTAGCCCTGATCAGCGGCCATCGTGATCCACGAATGTTGAGCCGATATACTCACCTGAGGCCAGAGAAGGTTGCTGAGAAGTTGGCTAAGGCAACTCTCGGCTGACCCTAAAAGAAGAGAGCCTGATGGAAGGACCGCCAGGCTCAGTAGTTTAACCAGAGGGAACCAATGAAGTTCATGAGGCCAACGGCCAAGCCTCTTGCTAGTTCCCTCTCAGGCTCACAGATCGGCAAGATACTTTGCTACTAAGAGCGCCAGCACAATGAGAGCTAAGGCTCCAATCGCAGGAAGTCCCTCGGCATGAGCATCAAGCAGCTTCCAAATACGTACAGAGAGGCGAGGCAACCTCATTCGTGATCTCCCTAATCATACCGTTGAGAGTACCACGGAATGAGAACAAATGCAGAACATTCTGTCTGGGCTGTGGATGACTGTGGATTAGCTTTGAGGTCCAGACGGGCATCAAAAGCCGTCGGTGCAGGTTAAGTTAGAGCAACCGAGTCTGACGGAGCCAAGGCAATGCCGGATGTTGAAATGACAATCGGAGTCGCTCACGACAGGACGGCAGCTGCGATCGAGATTGCGCCTGTTGGACAGCCACCATTGCAGCTGGTGCTCACACTTGACGAGCTTGATCGGCTGATCAGCGAACTTGGAACTGCAAGAAGCAGGATGGTTGAGGGGCAGTCACCCCCTGACTTTGAAAGCGAGGAAGTCACCATCAGTACCGTCGCTTATGCAAAGTGGCATATCCGAACGTACCCTCCCACAGGTGCCTTGCTCGCGTTTTATCATCCAAAGTTTGGCCCTGTCGGATTTACCCTTCCAAGAGACCAGATCGCTAGGATCGTGAGCTTCCTGACAGAGCGGTTCATTCTTCAACTAACTCAATCAGCCGAAAAGCACTAGGCTCCGCTTTAGCGTCTGTCGTGATCCACGGATGTTGAGCCAATGCGCTCACGTGAGGCTTGAGAAGGTGGCTGAGAGGCCGGAGGGAACTACAGTGGCAAGGACCGAAGAGAGAGCCTGATGGGAGGATTACACCGTCAGGCTCTTAAGTTCATCAGAGGGATTAACAAAGTTCGAGGACTAAAGGCCAAGCCCTCCACCAGTCGCTTTGGCCTAAGCGTTGCTTTCTGAGGCTAGCGCACGACTGGCTCTATTTGGTCCTGCTGAGCTACACGCTCAGTCGTTTCTGTTTCGCTCTGTACGCAATACCGTGGCGTCCCGGACGGTGTCGGCATGAGATGGCGAAGAACCCTGAGATGGCCCTGCGGAAGCTTAGGCGAGGTTCCTTTAGCCTGTACAACCTGACCGATCTTGAACACATACTTTGTCATGGTGTTCCTCCACTTTGTGACGGCATTAATTGCTCCATCGTCGGGTCTTGCATTGACGCTGACCCAAACGTGCAAAGATCGCCGACGCGGAGCTTATGCCCGGTCATGTAAGGTCAATTAACGCAGGTTAATCCGGGTTCCGCCGTCAGGTATGACTGTGTTCGAGCCTGAACGGAGGTTGCAGAATGGTGAAGCAGCGTGTGGGAAGCCGTTGTTGAACCCGCTCTTAGATCATGACGCTAACGATCGTGAAAGGAGGTTGGCGGATATACTCACCTGCGACCAGTAAGGGGGCTGAGAAGTTGGCTAAGGTCGCCACGACTTAACCGCTCCGGTGTGCCCTCGCACAAACCTATCTCAGTACCTTGTTAAACTGAGGATGTTTCCTCCCTTAACCAACCAGCCCCATCAGTTGAGCAATCCTGGTGGGGCTTCTTTGTGCCTGAGCGCGAAATGCTTTGGTGCAACTCAGGACTTGGGTTCTTTGGCTTCTCTGAACGGCACGATCAGAACTGTTTGACCAGTCTCGTCGTCGATCTGCACCATAAAATCATTCTGCTGGTCGGAGGACAGGTCCGTCCAGTACGGAACAACCTCTATAAAAATCTTTGCCACTCGCAAGGCGACCCGACGGGCAGCTTCAACGTTGGGCAAATCATAGCTTTTGGGATACCTGATCCGGTTGTGCTGACTGCAAATAAAGAGACTGTACTGAGGCATGGCTAACAGGAATATTAGCCAAATACTTCCAGTCAACAATCCTCTCTTAGGGATTACTTCACAGATTGTCGGGCGATCAGTTTAGCCGCTTACGCAACGGCTGCCCTCCTTGCATCAACTCCCTCTCATAAGCCAAAGCGACCCTCAAGGCACACCATCGTTCTTCAGCTTCGGTGAGTTTAGCGGCTGCTTGCTCATACAGCGCAAGTGCGGCCTCCTCCTTGGCGAACAGGGGATCAAGTGGGCCGAATGACTGCTCCCGATAGGCATGGTCCAGTGCATGTTCCAGCTTCTCACGGACACTCACCAGATCATAAGCAGCTTGACGGTACTTGAGTTGAGCCTCCTCAAGGTCAAGTGAAGCCTCACGGAAAGCTTCAAGGCAAAGGAGATTGGTCATATCCCCATAAACGTTCTCCCATCAGAGAAGTACTAAATTTAACAGCTTCTCGGAGAGCTAGCCTTTACGTAATTCTAAAATACTTTCTGTGGCTGATGCTATTCTGAGGTACGCAGATCGCAATATAACCCGAACTGTTTGTAGAGTTTCCTACAATAAGAAAACTATCAAACGCTTGTTTATTGAATTGCATCTTTTCATGCCGACGAAATTGTGCAAAATTTATGGCGGAACTTCTTTTCGCCACAAAGCGTTGGGGAGCCAGCACAACTAACCCGCCGATCAAAATCCAGATTCGTCGTCCGACGGATGAAAGCCGACAAATAACAACATGAGCGATTACCGCACTCCTGAAGCTTGCCTTGGTTTTGCTGGACCCGAGGATCGAGTAGTTTCACTCAACGTTCCCCTTGCAATAGAAGACGGGCAGAACAGTTCTTATCACTCCTTCGATATCGAGTATGACGCAGAGCAGCCAGACACGCTGACGATCCGCCTTATGGAACTGGACCAGCATGGGTTCATTAGGACAGCGCTACAAAGCACTTCGTTTCCCGTTGAACTGCTCACCGATCTATTCAGCAGAAGGAAGGCCACAGCCGAGGAAGTTGCTGGATGGAAAGCTATGACTGATGAGGATCAATAGCATCCTCAAGCAGACCTTTAACGATAGGTGCGGGTCCGCAAGTCCTTAGATCGGGCCTCTTGGGTAGTCGTGCCAGTAGTCCCTCATCTCCTGCTGACGCTTGCGGTCAGGCCACACCTTATCGTCACCCTCATCGCAGAACGATGGTGCGCCTTGCACCTGCTCCTTGGTGATGTCGGTGCGATAGCCCTCAAGGTCTCTAGCATATGAAAGCTTATCCCACGGGATAGTGCGATGGTGAACACCGATGCCAAGAAAGCCGCCAAACGTCACGTCCACATACAGGACACGCCCACTGACTTTCTCGATCAGCAACCGCTTGATGGTGCCGATTTGTCTACCCTGTTGGTTGAACACCTCCGTGCCCTCAACACGATCACTCCCGATGACAGGATGAAATGGAACTGTCTCGTTGCTTGCCTCCCACAGGAGGAAGCCATTCTCTAGTATCCCGGCTGAAACGAAGGCTCGGCCAACGTCAAAGGTCCACCGCTCGTCTGGGCTGACCTGCTGCACAAGCGTCCAAGGTCCGCTCTCGGCTGGAAGCTTTTCGCCTGTAGAACTATTGGTGAAGCCGCGCAGGTTCGGGTTTGGGTCAGATTGGAAGACGTAGCAGGTTCTCATGGGTGCTTCTTAAGTTTACAACACGCACAACCATTGTCTCAGTCATTCATGACCAAAATAGAAACATAATGGTAGGAAGTTTTGGATGAGATCTGGATGTTGCCCTAGGATCTGTACAAAATTACCCAGCGACGACTGCGAAATACATTGACTAACCTTCCATTCCTCTGCTTCTAAACGGCCGTTTCCTGTCGTCCCCCTTCGTCCTCCACGACAATTTCAGGGTGGAAGGCACTCACTCACCTTCACCCAAGCCCTACTGCCCGTCAGTGATACGGCCCTCTCGGAACCTAAGAGCCCCAAGAGGTCGCGACCTGAGGCTCCCACTCGGTCAGGAGTTGCTGCCTAGCCAGCCAAGGGAGATGGCCAGCCCCCACGAGGTGGTCCGGTGTCAATGTTAGTGCATGATCGGTCGTGGCGCTACGGCTGGGGTGGCCGGCGGAGTTGGCCGGGGTTGCGCAGCCGGCCATAGCACTGTCTCGGGT
>NZ_JBVVAK010000298.1:0-4539 GCF_055792825.1 Microvirga sp. GN3 | reverse complement strand
TGTAGGTCTCATTCATCGAGACGTCTAAACCAGCGTAGTAGTCCATGGCTGCTCTCCTGTGCACGGGGCCCGCCGATGTTATCGGCATCCAGGGAGAGCCGCCCCATTACCCAATGTTGAAAAACTCCCCGGCGCTGCTGCGTCGATCTATTACTAGGGTCAGTGGGCCAGATTAGGCCCAGCATCCTGTATGCCGACCACGCGAAAAACGGCACTTGCGGACTTTTTCACACTATCTGCCAGGATCGGACGCTGGCCCGCTGCCACACATATTGCTGTGGCAGGGCTCACAGCGAACGTCAGCGGCACGACTTCACCTCTTCTTCCCTATAGACCAGCATCCTACCATGGTGGAGGACATCGTCGATGAACTCACCGTTGGCCGAGCGTGTTGCCGCCGCCGACGTCCCTGGTCGCAGCAGGGAGCCCAACGGCAAAGTCGATGTCGTCCCTAGAACCGCGCCTTCACGCTGGCTGCAACGGTGCGGCCCTGTCCGGGGAGCCTGGCGAGGACTTGGTATTCGTTGTCGAACAGGTTGAGCACGGTCAGCCCGAGCAGGAGACTGCGATCGGGCGTTTCCCACGTCACCGATGCGTCCGTGGTCCAATAATCGTCCAGCTTCAAACCGACGAAATCGCCCAAGGGGGTCGCGCTCGTCAGGTCACCCAGGAACGTCTGGGCCACGGTGAGCCTGAGACGCCTCGGATGCACGAAGGTGATGCCCGCGCGAGCGAAACGCTCCGCCACGAACGGAACGGGCGAACCGGCGGCCGGTCCCGATCGGATGTCCGACGAGGCGGCGCCGACAGTTCCGAACACGCCGATGCCATAGCCCAACCAAACATTGGCCGTTGCCGCCACCCGCTCAATCCGCGCCTTGTCGGCGTCGAGGGCCGCAAAGGTCTCAGGGATGGGGAGACTTAAGGAATCGATCTCCTGTCGCTGATACTCCACTGCCGTGAAGAAGTGCGGCGACCATTCCGCGTCCCAGCGCAGCGCCAGCGTATCGACCTTGCCGCCCAGCTCGAGCGGAATGACGTTCGGCAGGAGGCCGACGGTGGTCAGGGACGAAAGCGTGTAGGTCGACGGGAATAGAACGTCGCTTCGATAGGCGGCCCGCAGCCATTGTCCCTCGAAGGGCGAGACCCCGATGCCGACGCGGGGCAGAATGCTCTCGTCCGCCGATGCTCCCTCCTGATCGACCACGACTCGCTCCAGGCCGACCTCGGCCTCGAACCAATCGGAAGGGCGCCAGAAAGCATCCGCATAGAGACGGCTGCCGGTGAAGGATGCATCAGCGTCGACGGCCGCATCTGTATAGCCGGGTATAGGGACGCCCGTATACTCTTGCCGGATGCCGACCTTCGATTTGCCCGTCAGGGCTTCGACGCCATAGCGAAGCGTCACGTCGTTGAAGCCGATCATGTGGTTCAGCGCGACGACGGTCGCCGTCGAGCGGGTCTTCTCGTGCCGGAGAATCTCGAACAGCACGAGATCGGGAACGATGCCCGCCTGATGCGTATCAGTCGTACTCTGGATCTGTCCGCTGAAGATGGCCGCGGTCAGCACGTTGTGATAGCCGAAGGTGTGGCTCCAGCCCGCACCCAGCTGATAATCGGTCGTTTCCCGTGCGTCCTGATTGTAGAAGGCTCCAGGGATCGGGGGATTCGTCGAAAAGCTCGTCGGCGTCAGAGAGCTGAACGCCCCTGGTTCGGTCTTGGCGAACGTCCCGAAGATCAGAAAGCGGTCTGCGGCCGACGGCGCCGAGCCGATGAAGAAGGCCGCGCTGTCGAGCCTTTCCTGATCATAGCTGTAAGGTCCGTTATCCCGCACGCGCCCTGCCGAGAAGCTGAATGCCGTCGGGACAGGCTCGTTCGAGAAGCCGGTGACCAGGGCCTCCGATCCCCAGCCGATCTTGCCGTCCTGGGAAATCCAGGTGCCGCCGATTTCGGCGTCGATGAAGGGGCGGCGCACGAGATCGATGCGGCCAATACGCCCGCCGAGCGCGAGCGGATCGAAAAGAAGGCCCTGGACGACCAGGTTGGCTCCCGCGAGCCCGTCATCGCTTCCGGTCTCCACACTCGTCAGAGTCGGGTTTCCCGCAAAGAGCCTCGGACTAACATTCGCTGATTGATCGAAATAGCTCGTCGCCTCGAAAGGATCGAATGTGCGATCGCCGTAGAAGCGACCCCATTCATGCAGACCGACGAAGCGATAGGCATCGGCTGGATAGCTGCCGCTCTGCCGGTTGGCCGAGAGACCGGCGTAATCGCCGCCTCGGTTGCGGGCGCGCTTCACGGCCTCGCGGGCGAACTTCACGGCATCGTCGGCCTGGTACTGATCCAATGCCACTGCCGTTCTCATGATCGCCGTGACAGGATCGTTCGGATCGAGCCGGTCCGCATTGTCGAATGTCTGCTCGGCGAGTTCGATGTCACCATTCTGGTAATAGGCGACGGCCGCGGCTACCAGGCCATTGGCATAAGCAGGATTGGCTGCAGAGCCGGCCAGAATGGACTCAAGGGCTCCAGGCATATCGCCTGTCTGCAGGAGGTAGCGCCCACGCGCGATGTAGGCGACGTGGAAATCGGGATCGAGATCGAGGGCCTTGTCGATGAGCGCTCCGGCTTCCTCCACGCGGCTCTTGTCGAGCAGGATGAAAGAGAGATTGGCATAGGGAACCGGGTCCTGTGGATCGAGTTCGATGGCGCGCCGGAAAGCAGCCTCCGCCTCCAACGGAGCCTCCAGGTCCGCGTAGAGCATGCCAAGCTCGTTCCAGATATCGACATTGCCCGGAGCGGCTTCCAGAGCCCGTTTCAAGTCGGCGAGCGCCGCCTTGCGGTCACTGTCCACTTCGGCCCTGATCCGGCCGCTCATGGCCAGAATGAGGTGGTCGTTTGGATCCGCCGCCCGCACGCGCTCCAGCGAGGCGCGCATGCGGTCGCGGCGGTTGAGGGCCAGGGAGAGCTGTGAGGAGAAGACGCCGATCTGAGGGTCGTTCGGGAAGCGCTTCTCGGCGGTCTCCGCGAGATCGGCCGCAGCGTTCAGATCCTCCCGGAAACCGGCGATGAAGGCATGCGCGAGGGCTACCTCCGGACTGTTCGAGGCGATCTTGGGCTCGGGTAGGACGCGGTTCGGCTCGGCCAATGACGCCGCGATGTAGCGGCCGTAAACAGCGCTCACGCGCCGCTTGGCATCGAGGCCGCGCTCGGCACGAGCGAAGAGGGCGGCGGAGTCGCTCCACCGGCGCTTCGCGCCCGCGATGAGGGCCTCGACGAGGTCCGCGCGAGCGCCCTGCGATGCATTGAGGGATCTGCGGCGAGCCTCTGCCAGGGGCGTGGAGGCCGCCTGATACCCGTCCAGGACGAGGGCCACCTCCGCGCGGGCCAGCCAGTCTTCCGCCGTACGGCTTTCCGGCGGAATCGCTTCGATCCGGGCGCGCTCGGCCTGCCGTGCGGATCCGCGCAAGGGACTGGCCGGCAGCCAAGTCAGGCCATCGCGAAGGGTCAGGTAGAACAGCATCTGCTCGCGATCATTGGGTCGCACGAGCACGAACTTGGTGGGGGCTTGGCCGATGGCAGCCACTGCCCCTTCACCCTGGCGCACCGTCACCGCGCCTTGCGGGTTCTTGAGCTCGACCACGCCTTCGAGCACCACCAGCGAGGTCTTGCTCGAGCCATCCACCGACAGCGACCAGTCGGTGCCGCGGATCGCCGCGACCGCTGCCGGCGTCTTGACATCGACACCCGAGCCGCCACGGGCTGCACGAGCCCAGATGTTGCCGTTCTGGAGGCTGAGCTGGGTGTTCTCCGCCGCGCCTCCGGCGACGTCGTTCACGGTCAGGGTCGAATTGCGTGCGACGCGGATCTGCGTCTGGTCCTTGAACAGGATCGCCAGATTGCCGATCGCGTTGGTGCGCAGGGTATCGCCGCCGACGAGACTTTGCTGGACCTGGGCCGCGCGCCAGAGATCCTCGCGCACGAAGCGCATCTCCTCGCCGCCCTTGGCAGCCACGATGGCGCCTGCGACAGGGGCCTGGCGCCGCACGGGTACTTGAGCCTGTGCTTCGGCAAGGCAAAGCGCCAGGGCGCTCGTTGCGGCCAGAAGCCTGAGGGATCGGAAAGACATGGGAGGTCGGCTCGATCGAAAGGTAACCTGCTCTAACGTTACCTGCAGCTTAGCAGGAAGAGTCTAGGAACAAAGCCGATTCACATCAGGGATGATGTGTTTTGCTGCACAGGGTGAACGATTGCGGCATAAGAGCCACATCAAGAGAGCATGGGTATTTCGCGAGAAATCAGCGTGAGGTGATCCTGCCGCACGTCTTAGAAGGTCTCCTCACGGTCAGACTCTGAAGATCCCTTGCGCTTCACGAAGGTCCGCTTAGGCCGAGTGAGCAGACCAAACGGTTACTTCGTCGTCCGTGAAGAATCCCGATCTCGTTGAGACGATTGGGATATCGGGCGCATCACCGCCTTCGATTGCGCAGGATTGCGCCCCAACAGCAGTGGATTTCCTGCGTTTTCCGTTGCCGCTCT
>NZ_JBVVAK010000297.1:0-4599 GCF_055792825.1 Microvirga sp. GN3 | reverse complement strand
CCAGGTCGTGCGGCTGCGTGTGGGCAGCGGCCGCTCCGGCAACGGGCAGCGCTTTCTGAGCAGGGTTGGACGTCCGGTTGACGTCAAGGAACTGCCGGATGGATCGATTGTCGTCTCTGATGACGCGGGCGGTCGAATCTGGCGCATCAGTCGCTGATCCAGCCGCAAGCACGCGGGATACGGCGGAGGCATCGACAGCGTTTGGAGAAGTCCCCGCTGCCACAGACGTTTTGTCAAAATCATTGTTCAATGAAATCGGGTGTGTAGGCGCAAAGTTAAAATGTTCTGAGACGCTTGCCAAGCGGCACGGGATCGATCCGGGTGTGGAGATGATCCCGCATCAATTTATTCGCCAACGTCAGAGGTCCCTAATTCAACTCTGTCCGCAGCTTCGCGCCCCGACTCTGAGCTTCCTTCAGGTAATCGACCACGACAGATGGTAGCTCGCGCCGGTGCCCGGAGGCCCGTCGCTGGAACGCATCAAACTCGCCCTTGCGGATCATAGCCGCCTCAAAACTCAGCCCAAAAAGGTCCACAATGTCTTCAACCGTATCAGTCGAACTGAGGAGATAGTTGGGAGCCAAGAACATCGCAGCAAAACGTCTAGCCTCACTCTCCTCTTTCTTGGCTTCTAACAAAGATCTTCCAGCTGTCGTTTGGGTCGTGCTCCTGGTGCGAACACCCGAGTGCCGCATGGCGAAGTGCCCGATCTCATTGGCAATAGTCATTCGGGCTCTCGGCTCACCCCTCTGCATGGCACCGACGACACTCTCACGCATCCGCAGGACGCCCTTTCGGGCGTCCCATTGCGCCTCGGCATCGGGCATCTCGGCGTCTGGTACCCGCTGATAGTTGAAGTGCCGAAAGCTGGTTCTAAGCTTCTGGATCACAGCCATCATGTCAGGGCGGCTTTGGTTCTGAAGGCCGAGTTCCCGTCGGAGAACCTTCACGCGTTGCTCAATCTCTTCATCGGTGACATGCCGCAACATATCGGGCCTCGGGATCATAGAGACTACTAAATATAGAATATAGCGTAGTATTTGGGTTTGCAATCCCTCGCACGGGATCACGGTCGGAAGCGCAGCCCTCAAGTCCGGGAAGCAGTTCTGGCGCTTAAGCCGGGCGAATGTGTTTGCGGTGTTCTCCGAGACCTCACGGCGCTGAGCGAATCTGCTCACTTAGTATAGATGTTCGATCCTACCATTGCGTGCGCGCCATGTTCCGGCCCGCATTGATGCGGCTCTTCGGAAGGCGGCCAGCAAGTCCGATGATTGAGCAGACCGTCATCGAGAAGCCGTGCGCGACGAGATGCTGTGTCGTTAGGCAGCGTTCACCGGAATTCCATCAAGCCATAATCGATGGACGTGGAGGCAAGTTCTGCCAAACGAGCTACCCACGCGAATGGAACATCTCATCCGCCCAGAGATCATAGGCGTGCTGAATGGTAAGGTAGGTCTCGTAGGCCCGGTCGTACCGACGGGCTGCCAGAAAGCGCTCCCGCAGGGCATGCAGGTGCTCGAGCCGATGCGTCCACTGGGTGTGCCGCTCGTGTGACATGATCCCCATCAGTCATTGGGATATCCGAACCCGAGTTTAGACCGCTTCCATGAATGAAGTGGAAATCAAGGGGATGATCCTGGCAGCGCACGGGGACTAACTCTCGGAAAGCGGCGCGATCGACGACATCGTTTGACCTTGGGCGGATCGGCTCCAGGAGGGTACCAAGCTCACGGATGCCGGCGATCAAGAAGAGATTAACCATGCCGGATCAATCATCCCGGCGTGCTGCCAGATGAGGCCCTTGGGAGGTTCTCATGGACGATGAAGTCGAATGTATCGCCAAAGCCTTTTATGCTCTGCAAGACGACGCACGGGGGTGGGACCGAGAGCCTGAGCGATTGAAGGAAGCCTTTCGCCAAGATGCCCGCACCGCCATGGCCATGGTTGACGCTGAAATCGAAGCACGACGTCAGGCTTGCAACTGCTCAACTGTCTGATCTCAAAGCGTGGTCGCTCTCACCTTACTGATTTATGGGGGCGGGATGCGGCTTCGCTCAGACCCGGGGCTGCGGAAATGACGGCGTCCTGGTTGGCACCTCCTGAGGCGTTGTCGGCGGCACGCCCATCGGCCCTCCCGGGTTCGGGACTTCAACGGGTGGCAGAACAGGCTCTGGGCCAGGTGCCGGTGTGTCAGGCGGGAGGAGAGGGAACGTCTGGCTGTTGCGGATCTGACATCTCGCATAACCTCCTGCTCAGGTCTCACGAGGCTTCACGAAACCACTTTGGGAATCTCATCTCCGGGCGGCCAGAAGGCTCAGGCGGGAGCAGATCAGGCTCCACGTCTGGCTCTGTCTCAGGCACTGGTGTCGGAAAGTCAGGCTGGCCCTCTGCTTTGACAAGACATTAACCAAGACACCAAAAACACCCGCATCGTGGCGGCCGACGGCCTGAGCCGGTCGCTATCAGCCTCTTTGTCGCCAAAACCGCCGGCCCGAATGAGCAGCGCTGGATTTCGATCAACTTGCGTATGCGGGGAGTTATCCATGTTCCAAGACTTTGTGCCGCGCCTGTCGACCGTACACCGCAGTCTTCTTGTAGCCCTCAGCCTGTCAGCTGCCGCAGGATGGGGCTCCTATGCCATCGTGAGGCACACGTCGGCTGCGGTCGAACACCAGCTTCGTGATCAGGTCACAAGCCTGCAGGCCACTCAGACCCAGCTTGTTGTCGAGCAGACGAAGATTCAAGTCGCACTCTCCGAGATGGCGCAGCTCCGTGGAGAGCTTGCAACCGCTCGGCGAGAAATCAATCGGCTTTCTCAAGGACGTGATCAAATCCTGGCGGATCTTCCTCCGGTCAGGCCCGATGCCAAGGGTGCGAACCTCCGACCCAATAGCGCCAACCATGACGTGTCCAGGACAGGATCCATCAGGGAGAAGACCAGCACCAACCAAAAGGACAAAGCAGTCTCAGCAAAACTGCTGGAGAAGCAGCCTCGCCATCCGCAGATTGCCGCTGTCGGGATCGCCGCACCGGGTCCCCAAAAGCCAGCTGAGGGACCGCAGCGCAGCAAAGAACTGACCGTTGTCAGTGAACTGGATACAGCAGCCCTGCGCCAGCTGACGACGTCAGCGGGGACGCCGCTGCGGTAGACAACACCCCTGCGGCTCTTGCATTGGTGCCGGGGCTGAGCTGACCGGGGCCGTCGGACGGATCTGAACTTGCTATCGGAGGAGCACGAGCCATGTACAGAAGCTGCCTGACAGCGGTGATGTGTTCGCTTCCCACGATTGGCGTTGCGGCGGATGTTGTGATCCGTCTACCACAAGCCTCGTCAGTTGTGCGGAACGTCGTGACGTATGCATGCGAGGGCCTGCCGCAGATCAGGGTCGAGTACATCACTGCGGGCTCCAACGCTCTTGCCATTGTACCCGTTTCCGGGGAAGCGCTGGTGTTTGCCGGTGTGCTGTCCGGGTAAGGAGCCCGGTATGCGGCAGGTCCTTACATCTGGTGGGCGAAAGGGACCAGCGCAGACCTCTACGACCAACGGCGGGGAGACGGTGCAAAACCGATCGGCTGCCAGGAGGTCGGACGCGGCTGATCTAGGCAACTCATGCGGCCTTGCGCGCATGGTATCCTCCTGTTGGAGGTTCCTGGCACGGCACCAGCTACAGACTTCTCGTCAAAATAGTTGTTCAACACGGTTTGGGTTTGTATCGGCTTGATGACAACTGCTTGTAGAATGCCTTTTGGACAAAATCAGCCTACAGAAGAACAAGCGTCGGATTTAACCATCCTTGTGTTGACTTAAATTATGAGGTGAAAACGCAAAGTAGGTTATCAATAAGTCAATCAAGGGAAGCATGCCGATACCGAATATTTCGGGAATAGGCAGCGGAACACAAACATCATAGAACGGCGATTGGCTTCCTTGTTCCCAGAGGCGCTGCCAATAAAAAACGGCCGCCGCTCCCAGCGGCCGTCAAGTTTGCTGCTCCACCAGGAAATGGATCGATAGCAGGTGAGAATGTACCGCGTATTGAACGACAGAATCCTGAAGACCCTCTGCGGTTATATGAGGTTAGAAAGTAAGCGCCTGGGCCTCACCGCACAAGCGCGTGCCTACAGGCAGGGACTGTTCAAGCCGGCACTTTAGCTCTGTCTGACTTTTCCCCTTCTGCAACAATTTGCAGCATGTCATCGGGGAGGGGTCTCTGAAGTTTCAGGGCCTCTTCAGCCGGTGCATTCAACCAGACATCATATTCCTTGGACGTGGTCAGGATCACCGGCATCGCTTTCGGATGAACCGGCCCAACCACACCATTCGGCTCCGAGGTCAGAAATGAATAGAGCAGGTGTTCACCTTCAACAGGATCAGTCTTCGTTCCACGCCCGCCGGTCCATGGCCGCCAAATACCAGCAAACGCGGCAAGGGGGTGCTCTTCATTCAGGGCAAACCAAACGGGAGTCTTTCGTGGCTTAATGATCGTCACGGGATTCCGGTAACGGAGAGACCTGCATGGCGGAAGAAGCGGACGATCATTTCGGGGCGGCGCTTCAGCCGGCCGAACTCGCGGCGGGCGAGGCGATGCAGGTCGTCGA
>NZ_JBVVAK010000296.1:0-4626 GCF_055792825.1 Microvirga sp. GN3 | reverse complement strand
GCGGACTTTCATCAGGGCCAGCGGTCACATGAGCCGCACTCACAGGCCGTAGATATGACTGCACCCGACCACTTGCACTCACGTTCAACAAAACCCTTGCCGGCAGGGAGCGTCCAGATATGACAGCACCCCACCGAGGTCGCTATCGCCGTTCATGCCCTGAACCGCATGCTTGAGTTTGGACGCCTGAAGTCCATTCGCACCACCTGAACAAAGGCATGCGGTGGGCTCAGTACGTTCACCAGCTGATCCATGCAACACGGTCCTGACACGAACTTCTTCCCACCGGCAGCTGCATAAGCCGCTCTGTATTTCCTCATACTCCCCAAGTTACCATCGCCTGGTCAATTCTTGACGCAAGCTCAGCGGTGACAGGAACCATTGGCAGACGCATTTCGGGGCTATCGATCAAGCCTGCACGCCAGAGCCAATACTTAACAGGTCCGGGGCTCGGTTCGGCAAACAGTAATCGCGGCAAATCAGCAAGACGCTTCCAATCCGCCAGCGCTCCGACTTGATCGCCAGAGAGCAGCTTGTTGCGGATGGCTGCGAACGCCGGCGTCTGTACATGAGCAGAGGCTGTAATGCCGCCATCGGCACCATGGGCCAGGGCACTGTAGAACAGGTGGTCTTCGCCAGTGAAAATCGCAAAATGCGCCGGCTTATGCCGTAACAGGTCAAAGGACTGCACGGGATCGGCTGAGCAATCCTTGACGCCAACGATGTTGGTGCGCGCCGCCAACTGCAGCATTGTCTCATTGCCAAGATTGACGCCGGTGCGATACGGGATGTTGTAGAGGAGGATCGGCCTTTCGGTGCTGTCGGCAAGCGCCGAAAAGTGGCTGAACAATCCCAGCTGCGATGGCCTTGTGTAATATGGACAAGCGATCAGGTAGCCCGTGATATTCCACGATGCCGTACGCTCCAGCGCCTTGACCAGCTTCCGCGTATCGCTGCCGGAGAGGCCAAAATAGAGCGGGATGCGCTGTCCCGCTGCGTTGAGAGTGTCGCTTGTGATCGACACCAGTCGCTCGGCCTCCGCGTCGTCGAGCGACATGCCCTCGCCGGTGGTCGCACCAAGGATGAGGCCGTCGATCGGCTGCGCCGCGAAATGCGTGACAAGCCTACGCAAGGAGGGCTCGTCCAGCATGCCATCGCGGAACGGTGTGATGAGCGGCAGCCAGAGGCCGCTCAAGACTGAATGTGTGACTTCCATGAATTTCATCTCCTCAAGGCCGGAGACGGAGCGCGCAGGATCCCCGTCCAAACCGGCGGGGTCAATCTGATCAGAGTGCTTGCTATCTTCTGCGCGCGATGACCGATTGCCCCTAGTGCGGGGCTTTTTTCGAGATCGTGAGTTTGGCGCGGCGGTAGTTCATAGCATATCGGTCACAGATCCTCGACATTTTGTCAAGGTAGGAGAGACGGGCCATCGATCGCCATCCATTGCGCACTCCTCACGAGGATCGGCACCGCCCTATGTTACACCGCTTTCGTGAAGATCATTAGGAGCCGGAGCTCAAGCCGACCTGATATAAGACTCTGACTATCTAGGAAGGTGGAGATCATTGGCGCGCAATTGAGGAGGCAGGTTTCGTCGCTCGCTGACTTCAACCCTCTATCTGATCCGATTGAAGGATCACATTGTCGATCAAGCGGGTTGCTCCCACAAAGCTGGCTGCACAGAGAACCGCCGACTGGGTGATAGATCCATTAACCGGCTACAGAGTTCGTGCATCCCGCAGCTGAAGGTACTGCAGGCGCGGCTACTGAGGTTTCTCTGCCGGATGCATGATTCGTCAGGGCATGGGCTCACCCGAGCCCTGACGGAGTTCCCCATTGTACTGCTAGCCTCGCGGCTGAGTGGATCATTCGTAACCCACGATCGCCTTGACTTCGAAAAACTCGTTCAGGCCAAACTCTCCGTATTCGCGCCCGTTGCGGCTTTGTTGCACGAATGGGCGATTTGGCCGCCGAAGCTGGATGGCATAGGAGGGCTGGGCTCTTCCTGATTTCGGATTCTTCCGTGCCGTTCAAGTCCAATGCTGCTCGCCGTCACCGCATCCCCAAGCAGCGGCACCAAGTGACAAATTGGACGGAGTATGATGCGGCCTTGCGCCAACGCGGAAGCCTCACGGTCTGGTTCACTGACGAGGCGATTGCCGCCTGGCAGGCGGAGCCCCGCACGACGCGAGGCGGTCAGCCCCATTATTCAGCCCTGGCGATCAGGACAGCCCTGACGCTGCGGGCGGTGTTTCGCCTGGCACTCCGTCAGACTGAAGGGCTGATTGGCTCGATCCTGAAGCTCCTCGGTCTCGATCTGGCAGTGCCGGATCATTCCACCCTGAGCCGTCGCGCCGAGACCCTCGAGGTGCCAAGACCAATCCCACGCACCGGGCCGGTGCATCTGCTGGTCGATAGCACTGGATTGCGGCTGTGCGGGGCCGGCGAGTGGCTAGTTGAGAAGCATGGCACCCGCAGGCGCCGCGCCTGGCGCAAGCTGCACATCGGAGTCGACGCGGAGACTAGCCAGATCCTCGCTGCGGAACTGACGACCAACGATGTCGATGATGGCTCACAGGCCGAACCCTTGCTCGACCAGATCACGGCTCCACTCGCGTCACTCACTGGCGACGGTGCCTACGATCAGGCCGGCATCTATGGCACCGTCGCCGAGCGCTATCCGGATGCTGACGTGATCGTTCCGCCCCGATCAACGGCAGTGCTGAGCGAGGATGTAGAGGCTACTCCGACCCAGCGCGATCGCCATCTCCAAAGCATCGTCGAGCATGGACGCATGGGCTGGCAGAAGGGCATCGTCAACTTAACGGGTTGAGTTAGATCTGCCCGTCCCGGATCATCAGATCAGAAGCCAACGGCGACATCAGTCACCTCGTTCCAGACCAGAAAGGCCTTTGCTCGGGACTTGCGATGATCCCCGGCATTGGTGTTGGCAGGACGGCGGAAGAGATTTCCAACTTGATCGTGGACTGAAAGGAAGCGCTGGGCCTGCCCAGCTGATTTGAAGCGCTTCATGATGCGCTCCCGTCGTCGCGTCGGCTGATGACTGTTCTCCGCCCTGTTGTTCAAGCCTCGATGCTGGCGGTGCTCCACGCCCGGCGTCACAGCTTTCTTGGCGGCGGCATAGCTGGCCAGTTTGTCCGTGATCATCACACGAGGCGTGACGCCTTGCTTCTTGAGCAGCTTCCGCAGCAGACGCTTGGCTGCTTTGGCATTGCGCCGGCTCTGGACCAGGATGTCGAGCACAATCCCATGCTGGTCGACCGCCCGCCACAGCCAGTGCTTCTGGCCGGCGATGGTGATCACCACCTCGTCCAGATGCCATTTGTCTCCAGGCGCTGGAAGACGGCGGCGGATCTGGTTGGCAAAGCCCTGCCCGAACTTCAGCGCCCACTGCCGGACCGTCTCATGGCTGACCAGGATGCCGCGGGCGGCCAGCATTTCCTCGACCATCCGGAGGCTGAGCGGGAACCGAAAATCGAGCCAGACGGCATGGCTGATCACTTCAGCCGGAAAGCGGTGACGGGCGTAGAGAGGATGACGAGTCTTTTTCATCCCTCACGTATGGCTCCCGGTGGTCACCACCGCGTTAACCTGACGATGCCCACCAAACATAAACCAAGGGAGATGCGATCATGGCAATTATCCGCGTAAATGGGGATGATTTTTCCGTGAAACTTGATGGACCTGCGACCGCGCCGGTTTTTCTTCTATCAAATTCGCTCAGCTCCGACCTCTCCATGTGGGACGATCAGGTGTCGGTCTGGTCCCAGCGGTTTCGTGTAGTCCGCTACGATCAGCGCGGCCACGGCAGCAGTGTCGTCTCGGCAGAACCGTATTCCATAGAACAACTCGGCCGGGATGCCATCGGCGTCATGGATGCGCTCGGGATCAAGACAGCGCACTGGTGCGGGCTGTCTCTCGGCGGCATGGTTGGCATGTGGATGCTGACGCATGCTCCAGAGCGCATCGACAAAGCGGTGCTCGCCAACACGGCCGCCTACATGGGACCAGTCGAACTGTGGAACGGGCGTATTGAAACAGCACGGCGAGGGGGAATGAGAGCGCTCGTCGAGCCGACGATCGAACGCTGGTTTCCTGAACACTTCCGAAAAGCTGCGCCTGCCACCATGGATCGTATGCGCGCTATGATCCTGCGGACACCGATTGAGGGATATACGGGATGTTGCGCAGCCATCCGCGACATGGATCAACGGACGGCAATCCGCAGCATCACCAACTCGGTTCTGGTTATCATCGGCTCGCGTGATCCAGCAACAAAACCGGCGGATGGTCAGTTGATCGCATCGTCGATCAGGAATTCCAAGGCGGCAATCTTCGATGCAGCTCACATCTCGAATATAGAGCAGCCAGAAGCCTTTGCCTCGACGGTAATTGAGTTCCTGGCTTGACAGCCAGGGTGCGACAAGTTCGGCATATGAGCCGATGCGTTACCCTGATCCGAGACGCGCCGGCCTAGTTGTTTGATCCCGGGGTTTGATGGTGCATTCTTATCGCCGGAATGGAGGGATGCGCTATGGGCCAGGTTCTCCATGGGAGCGCCACAACGACAGAGGCAGTCCGTCGAGCAATACAAAATAGTCA
>NZ_JBVVAK010000295.1:0-4764 GCF_055792825.1 Microvirga sp. GN3 | reverse complement strand
ACGCTTATCGAAGGCGACGTGACGGGCTTGCATCCCTGCACCCGCTCTTGGCCACGTGGTCACCCGTGCACGAGGAAAATAGCACGATCTGACAAAAAGAGCTTGTCGAAAACATCCGTGAGATTGATGCCGGAGACGCACCGATCCACGCCACAGGCAAGGACAAAGCCGTGTTGGCACAAGAGGAACGTGCGGCAGCCGAGCGGATCTTTGGACTGCTGCCGCCCGAGCAAGGCCAGGAATTTCTCTCGCTGTGGCTCGAATTCGAAGCTGGCGAGACACCTAATGCGCGCTTTGCCAAGGCCCTGGATCGCCTTCAGCCGCTGCTTCTTAATACCTTAACTGACGGGGGCACATGGACAGAGAACGGCGTCTCTGAGCAACAGGTCATGGAACGTTACGGCCCAGCGATTGAGGGAGGCTCGGCCCTTTTGTGGCAAGTAGCGTCTACCTTGGTTCGGCAGCATTTCGGCAAGCATGCAACGGCGCAGCGTTAAAGCGAGAGCTGTTGAGACCGCGCTCTGCAACTCGTTCCAAAAGCGACTTTACCCGAATTCTTGCCACAAGCTTTTGACGGATATAGCACGGAACAGCCTCCACGTACGGAAGGTCTCAAATTGGCACTCCCCAGACCAAAGAGCTTGGCCCGCTTCGGCGGGAAAAGCCGACCTTCGTTGAAAGTTCGGAATGTGAAAGTTTGACCGAGCCTGTGTGAAAACGCTGACGAGCGACTCCTCGGAGGAACTTTATGTCTCGCAGGCTTTGATTAGGCGGGGAATCCTCGGTGCAGGCGCGCGAACTTGTACGAATAGCTCGCCGTCGTCGGCTTGGTTCGAGTTTTCACGCACTCTCGACCCAAACGGGACATTCCGAGGTTGACTTGCAGCATAAAGATAAGTTGTGCACCGCCCCTCCAGCTCCTCCTGCCGCCCCCTCGGTCTTGAGGCTCGATCATTCGGGACTGCGGTCCCGCGATGCCGCTCGATCCATGACCGCCCCAGGTGTACTCTCCTGACAAGCTGCGGCCTCTCGGCAGGAGACAGGACGTGGATGTCGCGGAGTGGCTACGGAGCCTCGGACTGACGCAGTACGAGCAGGCGTTCCGCGACAATGCCGTGGATGCCGAAACCCTGCCACGGCTCACCTCTGACGATCTCAAGGAACTCGGCGTTCACGCGGTCGGCCACCGCCGGAAGCTCCTGGACGCCATTGCCGACCTCAACGCCACTCCCATCCTTGCCACTGGGGGCGGGCTGAACTCCACCGAAAGAAGCGTGGCACAGTCGGCCTCACCGCCACCACTCCTCCCGTCAGGCGCGGAGCGGCGGCAATTGACCGTAATGTTCTGCGACCTGGTCGGATCGACGGCCTTGGCAAGTACGCTCGACCCCGAGGAATACCGTGCGATCCTCAGCGCCTATCACGGCACCTGTGCCGAAACGATTGCGAAGTTCGGCGGCTTTGTCGCGAAGTACATGGGTGATGGAGTACTCGCGTACTTCGGCTATCCGCAGGCCCATGAGGATGATGCCACCCGGGCCGTCCGTGCTGGGCTGGCCCTGACGGAGGACGTGACGCGTGTTGCCGCTCTGTCCGGCTTGGATCCATTGCGCGCTCGTGTCGGGATCGCAACGGGCCTGGTGGTGGTGGGTGACCTGATCGGCACAGGAGCAGCCCAGGAGCAGAGCGTCGTGGGCGAGACCCCAAACTTGGCGGCGCGGCTCCAGACCCTCGCACCGCCCGATGGGGTGGTGATCGCTCCAGCAACCCGGCGCCTCCTCGGGAGCGAGTTCAAGCTCGCCGATCTCGGTCTCCAGGATCTGAAGGGATTTGCCGAGCCCGTTGCAGCCTGGCAGGTGCTGGGCACGGCGGTCGTTGAGAGCCGCTTCGAGGCCCACAGCACGGGCGCCACGCCCCTGATCGGGAGAGCTGAGGAGCTTGGGCTGCTCGCGCAGCGCTGGGAGCAGGCCAGGAGCGGAGATGGTCAGGTGGTATTGTTGTCCGGTGAGGCCGGAATTGGCAAGTCGCGGCTTTCGCGTGAGTTCCGCGACACCTTGCAATCCGAGCCGCATGCCCGGGTGCAGTACCAGTGCTCGCCGTTCTTCAGTAGTTCCCCTCTGCACCCCTTCATCGAGCAGATCGAACGGGCCGCGGGCTTTCGAGAGGAGGAGACGCCCGAGGAACGGCTGGTGAAGCTGGAGGTCCTCCTGGCCCAAGTCACCGATGATGTCCCGGCGATCGCGCCTTTGCTCGCCACGATGCTGTCAATCCCCTGTGGGGATCGCTACGCCCTGTCCCCACATGATCCTCAACGGCAGAGAGAGCTGACCATTGAGGCCCTGATCAGGTATGTCCTTGGCCTGGCTCACCGGCAGCCGCTGCTCCTCCTGGTCGAGGATACGCACTGGGCTGATCCGACAACGCTCGAATTGCTGGATCAACTGGTCGACCGTATCGCCAGCAAGCACATCCTTCTCCTGGTCACCTTCCGGCCTGAGTTCGCAATGCGGTGGCACGGACGACGGCATGTCACCTATATCTCGCTCGACCGCTTGACGCGCCATGAGAGCACCGAGCTTGCGGAAGGGGTTGCAGGTGATACGGAGATGCCGGCCGAGGTGTTCCACCAGATCCTCGAACGGACTGACGGCGTGCCGCTCTTTGTCGAAGAGCTGACCAAGGCGGTGCTGGAGCGGGAATCCAGCGCTCGCTCGCGCGCCAACACCAGTGCGGCGGGCTCACAACCAGTTGCTGTCCCGGCCACCCTCCACGACAGCCTCATGGCCCGTCTGGACCGTGTTCCTGGCGCCAAGGCGGTTGCGCAGCAGGCAGCCGTAATCGGTCGGGAGTTCACCTACGACCTGCTTGCGGCGATCAGCCCGCAGGGTGTGTCCGATCTGCGAAGTGCCCTCCAGCAACTCGTCTCATCCGAATTGGTCTTCCCAAGCGGTGCCTCCCCGGGAGCGACCTATTCGTTCAAGCATGCGCTCGTGCGGGACGCCGCCTACGAGAGCTTGCTGAGGATCCGCCGACAGGAGCTGCACGGGAGGATCGCGGCCATTCTCGAACAGGACTCCCCCGATACGGCCAACCGGCAACCTGAGCTCATTGCGCATCATCTGATCGAAGCCCATCTTCCGGAGCGAGCCGTTCCTTATTGGCAGCGTGCTGCGGACAATGCCGCGCGCCGGCAGTCGCATCAGGAGGCAATCGCACACTGCATGCGGGGTCTCGAGATGGTGAGCCTGATCCCCGACCTGACGCGGCGCGACCGGCATGAGCTGCGGTTGCAGGTTCGCCTGGGAAACTCCGCCACCAGCGCAAAGGGCTATTCAGCCCCGGAGGTCGGGACAGCCTTGTACCGGGCGCGAGATCTTTGCTCGGAGCTGGGCGACGATCGACTGCTGCATCCCATCCTTGTCGGGCTCTATCTCTTTCATGCGAACAACGCTGAGCTTCGCACCGCAGAGAAGATCGGTCTCGAGCTCCTGGCGCTGGGTGATGCACGCAATGACCGCGTTCTCCGGGTCGATGGCCACAAGACTCTGCTGAACGCGCGCTACAAGCTCGGGAAGTTCGAGGAAGCGCAGGAGCATTTCGCGCAAGGGATGAGCTTCTACGAGGAGACCCCTTGGCCGGAGGCCTTGATCGAGCAGTTCGATGATCCCGGTCCGCACCTGCTGGTCATCGGCGGATGCGTGCTGTGGGTTCTGGGCTATCCAGACCGTGCCAGACGCGCCGTAGCCGATGCTATTGCCGTCGGCCACCGCGGCGGGCACCACCTGAGCACGGCCCACGCCGTCCTCATGTCCGGCCACTTGGCCGAGCTGATGGACGACTGGGAGGGAGTGCGGCGAGCCAACGAGACAACCATCGCTCTTACAATGGAATGGGGTCTCGTCGGGCTGCGGCAGCAAGTGGCTCGGCGCGAGCGTCTCGTAGCGGTGGCTCAACACTGCGACCCGGAGCAGATGGAGTACAAGCGCCAGCACCCGCAGCCGGGCTTTGCGCGTTCGCTGCACGACGGCGTGTTGGCGCGCGCCTACGGTCGTCAGGGTGTGCCCGAGGAGGGGCTTCAGGTAATTGAGGGATCCTTGGCCTGGACGGAGAAGACCGGCAGTCGGTTCTTCAACGCCGAGCTGCTCCGGATACGCGCCGGTCTGCTCCTGCTCATGCAGCGTACGGACGAGGCCGAATGCAGCTACCGTAATGCCCTAGAGGTCGCGCAGGAGCAGGGGGCTCGGATGTGGGAGCTTCGGGCCGCTTGTGATCTGGCTCAGATGCTCTGTGAGCGAGGGCGGGGGTCAGAAGTGCGTAATCTCCTTGCGGCGGTCTATGGCTGGTTCAGCGAAGGCTTCGATATTCCTGAGCTACGAAGGTCGAAAGCCCTGCTCGAGAGCCTGTCGCCCTCGCATATCCATGATAGCAGCATCGCGAGCAGAGATCCCTGACGCCAAGAACCGTCGCGCTGGCGATCGGAACAGTGAGACGGCTGATATTAAGAGATGAATGTCGGCTCCTGGCACGTTCCGGAAGCAGGACGAACATCCGCATTTGCGCGGTGTGCGGTCCTTCACGGGCCACCGCTCGCCATCACGCTTTACCACAGGGCTGACCAGACCCGGATTGATTTGGAGGATGGTGCTAGACTTCCCTGCGATCTGGATTCGGCGGACATTCCCGATGGAGCTGAAACATGAATGGTCAGTGGCAGTACCAATTGCGGATCTATCTGGCTGATGAGCTTGCTGAGGTAGCCCGCCG
>NZ_JBVVAK010000294.1:0-4764 GCF_055792825.1 Microvirga sp. GN3 | reverse complement strand
CTGTATTGCTCGACGGATTGCCTCTGTCGTCGTGGCGCTGCCGTGTAGAACCTGCCCCATAGTGCTTCCTTCCACTCATGCGAAAAGATTGCACCATCAAAGTCCGGGATTAAACACTTTAGTCGGCCGATAGCAGGCGGTCGTGCTGTGAAACGATCGCGTCCTTGCCTGTTGCACTCGGCTCGCACGCTCATGCTCATTCCATCTGGCCTAATGCAAGCCGTCCGGCCCCGTCGCTTGCACATGCGCTCCAACCGCGGTCACAGCAAAACCGCAATGGTCACCGCAGTGCAAGTCGTAGCGCCTCATATTTTTCAGTGGATTTGACAGATCTCAACCATCATCTTCCGTATTCGTTTGCCTTAGAATGCGCACTGCAACCGTACTCGCCCTATGACTTTCACTAAAAACTCATTACTGCTTTTCACACAATCTCTCGATGACAAGCCAATCTCGCTGATATAAAATTTGATCATCGCCGAAGATTAATCCTTAGTGTGTTTATAAGTTACTTTTCTATCCCTTCACTTGGTATCTCTTGATCCGCTGTGTGAGCAGCGAGAACGTCTCAACGGAATCGTCCTCTAGGTTGGAGCCGCTTATGTTTCGCGCGTCTGTAGGGATAAAGATTATGCGTACCAAGGGGTATGTTAGAACACAGGTGACGCATGCCTTGCGCGAGGGTAGCGCGAGCGCCTCCGTGCGGCCCGGCGCTGTTCCGATGGCAGGATGGGCTTGCAGCGCAGTGATCCCTGATCGGCCGCGCGATTACGTCGCTGCCTTTAAAGCCGCTCCCACGCACTTCGGCGCCCGCTACCGGAAGGGTGCCCCTCTCGGTGTGAATTTGCAGCTCAATGTGTCGCCGGATTGGATCAGAGAAGCCGGGGATCTGCACGATGAGCGGAACGAACGCAACCAGCGTCTCTATCACGCTGCCCTGGATTTCGTTCGAGACATAAAGGGTGTGGTCGCAGCCAGGATGGACCTCGACGAGGAAGGCGGAGGTGTGGTCGACATCTACGTTGCGCCGGTTTTTCCCCGCACCAACCGTCTTCGGAAAGACGGGAGCCGAGGTTCGGAGATCCTTGAGATCTCCGTGAGCAAGCTCAATGCCTTCTGGCGGGAGCAGAGTGGAGAACGGACGGGCTATTCCGGTCTTCAGACTCTATGGGCCGAATATTGTGCCAAAAATCTCGATTCCCGCATCCAGCGTGGCGACCGGAAGAGCGAGACTGGGCGAGAAAATCTCACGGTTCCCGAATTCAAGGCCGAGGCTGCCTACGCCAAGGCCCTGGTGGCAGAGGCCGAGGCGACTATAGAGCAGGCCCGCCGGGACAAGGCGGAGGTGGAGGAGGAGCGCCGAAGGCTTGCGGAGGGCGCTCAGGAAATCAGGGCTCTTGCTCAAGAACTGGAGCGAGAACGAAACCTTTTGCGCGCAGAAATCCAGATGTCTGAGGATGCCTATGAAGTGGCTCAAGCGGGTCTAGAGAAAACCGAGACGAAACTAGCAGAAAGACTCCGCCGGCTAGTTGAGGAGGAAGAGCGCCTCACGACAGCGCGGCACGAGCTCGCCAGCACCGAAACGCAACTCCGACGCGACCAGGAAGAGCTGGCTGAGAAGAAGCAGAAACTCAAAGCGCAGGAGGAGCGTCTGGCCCGGGAGCGAACAGAACACGCAACCAGAATACAGGCCGAGAACCAGTTCATGGAAAACCGGAGAGCCGATCTGGAGAAGGAAAGGATCTACCTGAAGAAAGTCCGGAGCGACCTGCAGAGCGCGCTTGGCGCGGTTGACCGCGATCAGCGGGATCTGGAGATCCAAAAGGCAGTCGTAATCCGAAACCGCACCGAGATCGAAGCCGAGCAAAAGAGGATCGCTCAGGAGCGTGAGCGATTGAGCCACCAATTCCGCGCCCAGGCCCAGTATGCAAAAGCATTGGAGACAGGATTGGAAATAATCGTCTCCGGGCAGGTGAGCTCGAAGGAAGCTCTCGAAGACCAGACGAGCCTCCAGCCCGCGATGGATCAACTTGTCTCCTTCTTCGACACCGTCCAAGAGATTGGCAAGATGACTGCCCGGGCTCAAAGATACGAGAATGCTTACAGGCGTAAACTTGAGGATTTAGAGAAACTTTCGGTCAAAGCGATTGCGGATGAAGAGCACGTCAGACGGCAGCTGGAAACGCTCACCAACGCGCTGGACCTGATTGAGCATATCGAGCTGCAACTTTCTCGAGGAGACCAAGAGAAAGTCTCTGAAGCGCGAATCGGGCTCGAGCGGGTCAACGTCATCCGGCGACCACCTCCCAGGAAACCTGCCCCGGGGCTGGAAATGTAATCGTCCCATTGCCGCCACGGGTTGTGGAGGCAGCTGGAAGACCTCAATCTTCCCACACAGCAAGAGAGCCAAGCGATAGAGGGCTGAATGGGTTACTTGGCAAGACTACGTGAATTGGAACTGGGTTCTGTCCCATCATAGTGAGAAGAACATGGGGGCAACCTCAAGCTATGAGATCAGCAAATGCCCACTGCCCACTCAATGGGCAGTGGGCCCATGCTCACCAGCTTTTCAGCAAGATCGCTTAATCGTCAGGGCAGCCCTTCCCTGCCCGTCACCCCTCCGGCGTCTTCCAGGCCGTATAGGTGATATAGGCCAAACGGATGAACAACAGCGTCAACGTTCGCTGCGTTGAGATCTCCATCACTCGTGGCTCGCCGGTCTCGCTATCATAGAGCAGCTGACAGGATTGTCCGGTCAAGTCCTCCCTCGTCGCGATCCACAACAGGTCGATGACCACCTGCCCTGGCGTATGAGTAACTACGTAGCCGCCGATGCGGTAAGACACTGGCGTGTTCCAGGATACCCGCCGCTCTCTGCCCTCCCCGTTCAGCTCCACATCGCCGATCCCGGCAGCACGCCCGCGAAAGCCAGGCCCGCGGCTCTGGAACAGGCCGGTGAACGAAATGCGCCGCCGGGGCGAGACCGGGATCAGCGCGATCAGCCGCCTCGCATCCTTGCAGGAAAATGTCGTGCCATCCATCGTCAGGCGATCGAGAAGCGCGTGCGCCTCGAGCCGAGCCTTCATCGGAAGGTCTTGATCGCTCACGCAGTTACTCACCTTTCACCTCCGCATCAGAAGGAGAAGCCGACGGCATATCCGGGGGTGCGTCTGTTGTCCCCTGCACCGATGGCTCGCCAACCGGGACCACGGTGATGATCTCCTCGCCCAGCACCAGCCGCACCATGTGCATGCCGGCAGCTTTCGCCTGCGCCAACCGGGCATCGAGTTCATCGCGCGGCAACCACGTATCCTCGAGATCGGGCTCGATCGATGAGTCCACGGAATGAGCCAGGATCCGCCCATCGATCCCGCCTTCCTCCAGAAGCAGGCCGTGGGAGGCAACCTGGTCGCGGAAACTGCGGTAGTGCTCCAGGACTGCCTCGCCCGGGGTGAGAGCCTTCAGGGCAAACGCGGTATCGATGCTTTTTAGAAGCGAGGCTGAAAAGCCTGCATCAACGAGCGTCTTGAGGCACGCCACATGCAGTTTATCCGGATCCGGCTCACCGCGGGCGATCTGTCCGATCTCCTCCTGCGCGATCTCAGTGGTCAGGACGAAGATCGCGTCGGCCAGGGAGATTCTTTCGCCAGACCCATCGTCAGCAAAGCCTTGGCTCCAGACGCTCATGAGGGTCTTGACGAGGTTGGGATGGGCCTTGTCGATATCGCGAAGCACGAACACGGTGTTGGGGTTATCTTTCACCGTGCGCAGAAGAGAGCGGACTTCTGTTCCGCCGGCGATAGGTGCAAAGATTTGGGCCAGGTCTTCTCCCTGGCTGGATGCCAGTTCATACACTCCGCCGCCAATCTTAAAGCAGGCGGCAAGGCCCGACGGCAGCCCGAGATGGTTGCCGTCGCTATTCGGGCCAGCAACGAGGAAGATACCGGGCCTGCGTTGTAGCGAGCTGAGAGCGAGGTGCCGACAGATCTCTGCCGCAAAGGCCGTGACAGCGGCCTCCTGTGCGATGAGGCGCTTACGGGTCTGGGTGACGAGTTCGAGCATGGCCTCGTCATGAGTGAGGGAGCGTGTCGACATGAAGTGTGTCTCTCGGGGAAAGGGTTGATGGGAGTGTGGCTGGCGCTCCTGACTTGAGGGGCCAGCCCGTTGCAGGGCGCGACGCTGTCATCCTCTCCAAGGCCGCACCGGTCTGGTTCGGCCTCAAGCGAAGCGTGCTTTGTCCTTTTCGGGATTTGCCTTATCTCGCCCTACACCTGTCCAGGTGCCGTCCCATCGTTCGCTTTTGGGATTGTGCCTTCCGGGGCTGTTACTTTCCCTTCTTCACCGCCGCCAACAGCGCCATGGTCCACGAGAATGCGGTGTTGAAACCGGTATCGCAGGCGCCTACATGAGACGTCTTTTGGCCGGGGCACGCCATTCGGTCGCTGATAAGCCGATCGCCCTCGCCTACCGGTTGCGATCTCGGAACCTGAGCTCAGGGATGGTTCGCGGTTGAGGTGTTCCGCACTTATCAATCACGATGCTGTTGGCGGCGAAGCCAGCTTGCCAGGGCCTTGATTGCCTTGTCTGCCGATGGTTGGATTTGGACTATCTACCAGGCCTGCTGGCCGCCTCCATCCACTCGCTGTGGAATCAAGCCGAAGTGCGACGGGTGATGGGTCATTGGTCTGTGGTCGGTCAGAGACTGCCGGGGCGGAGCAGGTCAGGGTTGCACAGCCCCGGCAGTCTCGGGTCCAGAGAACTCAT
>NZ_JBVVAK010000293.1:0-4771 GCF_055792825.1 Microvirga sp. GN3 | reverse complement strand
ATCCACCTGCCGCAGTTTCGCGACGATGTCCTCGGCCGTGTGTCTCTTCTTGCTCATTCGCTTGTCCTCCATTCGGCTTGAAAGCCATACATCAGGGAGGACCACTTCTCAGGGGGCAGGCCACGGGTAACGGTGCACGCGACCGAAGGTTTCAGTCTGGGCGGATCAGTGCCTGGAGAACGAAAGCGCCAGCCAATAAGGTGGTTAGCAGAGCAAATACAGCCAGCGTCCGTTTGTTGTGGGTGAATGGATCCTGTGGGCGGCCGCAATGAGGGCACACCCCCAGATTGTCCGGGATCTCACATTCACAGGTCGAGCAGGGCATAACGCGACAAAAACGGATCAACCTCTACTGCGTTCCCATCTGCAGCTAGCAGGGTGAACCATTCACCAGCATGCTCATATGAAAGGGACAGGGCCCATTCCAGCGAGGGAAGGGCCCTGAGTGACACGAAGTCACGATCTGTTTGGATGATCCGGCAACGCCGGTGAAAGAATCCAGGTTGTTGAGCTGAAGGGCGTCTCAGCACTCAACGGAGAGTGGGGAGGCGTGCTTCGGCCCTGGCGGTTGCACTATCGTAGCCTCCTTGGTGTCAGAGCCGAGGCGGGTGCGGGGCTCACGGACGGTCTGAATTTGGCTGCTGTTTAAGAACCCACGAGAGCAGTCGGCAAATCCTGCGTGTGATGGCGTACTAACGCAATCCGGTTGAGTCGCCGTCGAAGGACCAAGCCGGGGGAAGCATAATGGTTTCAGCGTCGCAGCAAAGAAATGAGCGACCGGCTTTCCTACGCTCGCTGCAACCGATCACGGCAGCGCGAGTTGCCCTTCACATACGTTAATCAGGGGCAATGCAGGGCACAGCCATGAGAACTATGCCATGCAGCAGAATAACACTCGGGATCGGTCGCGTGAGATCCCCAGCAGCTTGAATTTCTCTCAGGAGCAGGTCGTCTTTATCCTCGGCCACTCCTTGAGGAGCGTCTACGAAGATGTCCTTGCAGCAGACATGCCTGAACATCTCAACAGGCTTGTGCTCAAGCTTGAGGAGACATATCCCCCGTAGGCTACGCCCAAGCAGCGCAATCGTCCAAGCGCCAGTTGGAGTCGATAATCATTAACAAACTGAGCGTGCACCAGTTGGAGAGGTGGTCCTGGCTGCCATTGGAGAAGGCATCAGAACAAATCAACAACCAATTGGAATAGCCGAGCTTGAAAAACGCGAATCATGGACTCTATTCTGGTTCGGGTCGGCTTAATTCGGCGGGCCTATCCGGATAGCCGTGCGGGGCTGACGGACCGTCTCACCACCTCTTCGTCGTTCAAAAGTCAGTCTGAACCGGTGTGCGTGCATCGGGGCAGGAGTTCAGGAGGCTCTCTTTTGGCTACGCTGAAGCAATTCGAAGAAGCCCTGCGCGCCCAAGGCATGCATATGGCCCTGGCCATCCTGGAGAAGATGCGCAAGGAGGAGAAGAAGACGCGGTCGATCGCTCCAGCCCGCCGGGTGTCTGGGCGCAAGATGACGCCCGAGCTCGCCCGTAAGGTCCTCGAGCTTCATAACACCACCGACATGACTCAGCAGGAGATTGCTTTCCGGCTTGGGGTTAATCAGGGGCGCGTGAACGAAGTCATTCGCCGAGGGAAATGGTTGACCGAAGATCCGAATTCCGAAGAAGCGCAAGCACGGGACAAGGCAAAAGCCCGAATGAAGCGCATGCAGTCGGAAGACACACCGATCCCGCGCAAACAGCCTGTAGCAGCCGGAACCGACGAAGGTCCGAAGAAGCCGAGGGCGAAACCGGCCAATTCGGCGCAGCTGTCGATCGACGACTTCCTGAAGACATCAGGCGGCTAAATGGAATCTTGTATCAGCGGGACCCGGCCCCGCTGGTGACGATCAGTTCAAGCCGTGGCAGATCAGTGTGGTGCATCAGCAGCACGCCATTCTTGTGCGCGAGTTGGTGGGCCGACTTGGTGAAGACCGAATTGGTGACCACCACTGCGTAAGGTGCATCCTGAAAGGCGGTGGCGGCATAAGCCTCCTGAACGGCTTTATTGCCGACGGTGCCGTTGTAGAATTTGCACTGGATCACAACCCGCCGATCCTCCTTCTCTGCAATGATGTCGGCGCCCTGATCGCCTGATCCGGGTGTAAGCGCTGCATGCCAGCCGGCATCCTGCAGGATATCCCGGCAGTAGAGCTCAAACTCCCTGCCGGTCATTGTGTCATCGGATTCCGCGAGCGGTTCGGCTGGCTGGAACCGGTCAATGATCCGGTTGATCCGCGTCCTGAGACGGGCGGCGTACCGATTCGGATCCTTCGCCGGCAGGTGATCGATCTCCCTCCGCTGGAATTCAGGCAAGAGCGTTTTCTTGATGAAGGTGTTGAGGTGCTTGTCCCACGTGTCCTCAGACACATTCCCATATTCGTCCGGCGCGAGCATATGGACCCGTTTCGTTGATAGGGTCCGGACATGCTTCAAGGCCGCCCGATCGGTCAGATCATAGATCAGCAGGAGCGAATGGACCTTCGTCAGGCGCAAGAAGAGCAGCAGCGCCAGCCCGCACCAGGCGGCGATCGGCTTCAGGTACAGGCCTGCTCCGAACAGGAGGAGCAGCACGGCGCTGAACGCTTTATGTCTCCAAAGGTACCGAAACATTCCCTTCCCGCGCCAAATGGCGGTGATCGTCATGATTGTCAGCTGTTTTCGATAGCTGAGCGCGGTTACCGGCCGCTTTGCCCCGAGCTAAATCACCGGGAACTCACAAGAATATTTCGGCAGCTATTGTTTGGTGATCCGGGTCCTGTCGAGGATTTGCCCGGCGAACTCCTGCAACTCCTCTGCGGTGCTGGTCTCGTCCTGCTGAATGACGAAAAGCCCGGTATGAAGCAGGATCATCAACTCGCGAGCTTGCTGTGCTTCGCCGCCTGCGGCAGGCATGACTTCGGCCATCTTGGCTCTCATAACAGCAGCATCGCGCTCCAGGATTTCCATAAGGCAGGTGGTCACTGCGTCTCCTTCCAGAGGCGGGCTCTAAGGGGCTGATACCCCGAAATAGTTCGCCTCTGCTGAGTGATAATAGGAAGCTGCAGCAAGGTCCAATCACTCAGGCTTGATGCCGAGCGCAACGCAATAGCCGAAATACGCATGTTCTCCAGCCTTATGGTAGATCTCTGCGATCTCCATTTTCTTGCGCCGGTCGAGAGCGAAGCGCGACCCGGTCCGCTGCAGGCGTAGATAGGCCTTAGGACAGGCATCGAGTTTGACGGTCTCGCGCAGGCGCGGGAACTCCTCGGTGGACATTTCCTGCGAGTAGCCGTCGCGACCCATAAACATCACAAAGACCTTGCGGTGCTCACTGATGAAACGCTCGTCGCCGAGGAAGTCAGGGGTTGATGTCTGCATCGTCGGGGTTCTCCAGGTTGGCAGGCACAACAAAAAAGCCGCTCCGAAATGGAGCGGCTCATCGTGAAGGCGGAGCAATCCGCAAATGTGAGAGGTCTTAGACCTGCTGCAGGTTGGCCGCAGACTCTTTCCCCGTCCGACGGTCCTGTTCGACCTCGTAGGAGATTTTCTGTCCGTCCTTCAGACTCCGGAGGCCTGCGCGCTCCACCGCTGAAATATGAACGAACACGTCCTTGCCGCCATTGTCCGGCTGAATGAAGCCGTAGCCTTTGGTTTCGTTAAACCACTTCACCGTCCCAGTCGCCATTCTCGTCTCTAGTCCCTAGTAGTTCCCCTCCGGCGGAACGTCATGTCCCACCCTCCGGTGACCGATCCGTCACGCGAAGGAGGCTAGTTGGGCATGGGAACCGTGGCAACAAAGTGGCGAGACTACCATTAACTTCGTCAGGAGTGCCGGTAGCCGTCGGCCTCAATGCCAATGAACATCCCGTGCCAGGTGCCGCCGAAGATGTCGTTGAGAGAGAAATGACGGAAACGCTTCCGGAAGGCACGATAGCTGGAGCTCCCGTCGGCGGACCGCTGGAACAACTCAAAAATCGATTTCATCTGAGCACGAGTGGGGCGAGCACGGTTCATGACGTTTCTCCGGGAACCTTGGATGGTTCAATCGTTGAGGATGTTGGCGGCCGACAGAACGGCCTTCGCCTGGTCAGTGAAAAGGAAATCGACCTTCTGCTCCTCCATCATGAGTTCCCATGCGGCGCGGAACAGGTTCTGCAGATCGCCTACCTCGTGATCACCTTCAGAATCCTCACCGTGAACGAAGGCGGCGTGAGTATAGGTGTCGGCATCCTGCACGTCGGCAAGCATGAATGGGCGCTTGGTGTCGTCCTTTTCCGTGAGGACCGGCTCGAAGAAGATCTTGGACAGGAGACCATCTCCCTCGTCGAACACGTTGACGATCTTGCCCTCGATGGCGAGAGTGAATGCAATGCCCCGAGGTCCCTCCAGGTGCTCAATGCGATCAATGATCGCTACGGCGCCGATCGGGAGCGTGATCTCGCTGTCTTCGGCATCAAGACCTGAGGTCTCGACAAGCATCTGAACAACGTCGTGTTTCTTGAACCCGAAGGCCTCGTGCAATTCCTGAGTCATTTCAGGTGTCCTTGATTGATGTTTCTGGGGTTTCACCGATTGGGAGTGCGCCAAGCAAAAGGGCCGTCATTCTGCGATGACAGCCCTCTTAATGATCGTCACGGGATTCCGGTAACGGAGAGACCTGCATGGCGGAAGAAGCGGACGATCATTTCGGGGCGGCGCTTCAGCCGGCCGAACTCGCGGCGGGCGAGGCGATGCAGGTCGTCGA
>NZ_JBVVAK010000292.1:1285-4779 GCF_055792825.1 Microvirga sp. GN3 | reverse complement strand
AGCATCGAAGTCAGAGCGGAGTGGGATCGGCATGGCAACCCTCCTTGGCTCACCAAGTTGAATCACACCCACCGCAATCCTGGAAATCACGAACGAGTCAGACCTTCAGGGACCTGGTATTAGCGGCCTTCTTGTTGCGGCGGCTCTGAACCAGAACGTCGAGCACGTTGCCATGCTGATCAATGGCTCGCCAGAGATAGTGCAGTTTGCCGCGGATGCGGATGAACACTTCATCCAAGAACCACTTGTCGCCGGGTTGCGGTCGGCGCCGTTTGAGGCTGTTGGCGTAGGTCCGCCCAAAGCGCAGGCTCTACTCGCGGATGGTTTCGTAACTGACCACGATCCCTCGGCTCGCAAGGATCAGTTCGACCTCCCGCAAGCTGAGGCTGAAGCAGTGATACAACCAGACCGCCTGGTTGATGATTTCGGCCGGAAAGCGGAAGCCGCGGTACGGATTGGACGTCGTGCTCATGCCTGAGACCGTGCCACAGGCTCAGAGGCCTGCCAACTTGACAGTACCCAGGTCGCCACTACTGTCCTCCTCCGCCCAAAGTCAACAGGAGGTGGTCGAGGAGCCACATCAGAAGCGTAGCTCTTTCTCAAGCATCCCGATGACCTCCTGGAACCGCGGATGACTCCGGATCGGGTCGAGATCGGAGTCGTACTGCACCCACCGTTTTCTTTCCCGCGTGGCATGGGGCATGAGTTCCACAAGCAGATCGATTGCTCGTTCGTGTTCGCCCACCAACGAGCAGAAGCAGGCCACGTTGTATTTCGTCAGGCTGTCGTCGGGATCGATGACTAGAGCACGTTCCGCCCACTCCTTGGCACGATCGAGCTCGCCGAGAGCGGCAAGCCCGACGGCACCCAGATATGCTGGCCTTGAGTTCTCCGGATGCAACGCCAGGTCGCGTTCCGCGCGAGCCACACCTTCCCGCGCTGCCCTTCTCATATCCTGGTCTCGCCCTAGCGCCCGCAGAACTCCAACCAGCACGAGCAAGGCCTGATAGTCATCGGGCTTGAGTTCCGCTGCACGCTGGAAGTGCCTTGCGGCCTGCTCGAGGCTCCCTTGAGCAAAGCAAGCCCTTGCAAGGAAATAATGAGCCTCGAAGAGGTTCGGATCGAGCGTGGTGGCCCATTCGAATTCTGCCATGGCTTCCGGGTAGCGCTCCGAAAGCGAAAGAGCCAAGCCCCGCGAGGCGTGCGCCTCGGCGAGGCCACCCTCCAGATCGAGAGCCTTGGCGCTGGTGTCGAGAATGCCCTCGATCGACACATCGGTGTTGTAGTGGAGGAACAGGAACGAGTCGCAGTCCGCGATACCTGCATAGGCCCGCGCATAGTTTGGATCGAGCTCGACCGCCTTGGCAAACATACGTTTCGCCAGAACGTAGTAGGGCCTGGAATGCCGGTGTAGGAACTGCCGACCGCGCAGGTAATACGCATAGGCTTCGACGTCGTGGGTCGGCACTTGGCCGATAGCCGATTTCTCCTCTGGCAGCAGTTTGATCTTCAACTGGTCAACGATCGAATGAGCAATCTCGTCCTGGATGGCGAAGATATCGGTGAGATCACGGTCATAGCGCTCGGCCCAGAGGTGACCGCCGTTCCTGCCGTCGACAAGCTGCGCGGTGATGCGCACACGCGGGCCGGCCTTTCGGACGCTTCCTTCCAGGATGAACGTGACCCCGAGTTCCTGGCTCGCCTGCCGCACTTTCGCGGGTTTGTCCTTGTAGCTGAAAGCCGTGTGGTACGCGATCACGAAGAGGCCGGAGATCTTCGACAGGTCGGTGATCAGATCCTCGGTAATTCCCTCGCTGAAGTACTCCTGCTCCGGATCCCCGCTCATGTTGCTGAACGGGAGGACCGCGATCGCCGGCTTCTCGATCTCGTTTCGCTCCCACGGGTCTGCATCGGGACCGACTGTCCGGGCTGTTGGGACCGACTCGAGGCACACGCTATAGGCGTGCACCGGTCTGTGGATGTTCTTGAGGGACTGGTCGCCCATATCCTGGTAGTGCAGGTGAAGCCGCGTGCCGACGTTCTCCCGAACGGAGGCCGAGACGACGATCCCGCCGGGCTTCGCGATACTCTGGAGGCGGGCCGCCACATTGACGCCGTCCCCGTAAATGTCGTCAGCTTCGACGATCACATCGCCAAGGTTGATGCCGATGCGAAGCTCCATCCGGCGGTTCCGCGGGACGCCTGCATTGCGCTCCCTCATTCCCCGCTGGATCATGGCGGCACAGGCAACGGCATTCACGACACTCGGAAACTCCGCCAGAAATCCGTCGCCGACAAGCTTCACGATGCGCCCCTCACACTCGGCAATTTTGACGTCGATCAGCTCGCGGCGGTGCAGTTTCCAGGTTGCAAGCGTGCCGGCCTCGTCCAAGCCCATGAGACGGCTGTAGGCCACAATATCTGCCGTGAGGATGGCCGCCAGCCGTCGGTGCACCGAGGGATCGCTCATCTGAGACCATCCAGTCTCCGCGTCCTGACACGCTTGCGGGATGCTCGACTATTGAGGTGCTCACCCTACTTCAGTGGCGTCCCGCCCCAGATGCGGCAACGCTTGCACCCACTTGCACCCATGCGCTGGTTCTACACTCCCGCCGGTCCACTGGCGAACACAGGCATTCGCCGGATTACGAGATACATTCAGTGCGATCTAAGTAAATGCGGGGCATCTGCAATGGGTCCTCTACGCCCAAAAAAACGGCTAAGACCTCTTTCGGGTCATTCTCTGCCGATCCCTGTTCTTCGCGAAAGTCAGCTTTGGCCGGGTGAGCAGACCAACGGGTTATTTCCGAGAAGTGCCGATACTGTTCTCTAATGGGTCAAGGGGCAGCTCTCCGATCCTGAGCGATATGCGATGCCTAAGGGTGTCTGCGTTCTCTACGTGCTCCAGGGCACTTGATGGGGTCAGCTGGAGTGGAGCGACTTGGTTGAAACCGCAGTCGGCCCTTGGCACAGGCCGCATGCGACAAAATCGGCGTCGTCTTCCACACCCTCCCTTGGGCAACGCTCCGCTCGGGAGCTCGTCTCGACCTGCTTCTGCTGCTCCTCCTAGGCGGCCTGGAATGAGGTGCCGTGCCGGAGCATGGCATGCATGATGATCGCCAAGCGGCGGGCGAGCGCCACGCGCGCTTTCCTCATGGTTGAGCGCCGGGCAATCCCCAGAGCCCACTCCTTGAGGGCGAGGGCGCCGCGGTAGCGCGTCAGCAGCACATTGGCGGCCTCGTACAGCAGGGTTCGCACTCGCCGGTCGCCACACTTGGAGATACTGCCGACATAGTCGATCTCGCCGGACTGGAAGCGCCGCGGCACCAAGCCGAGATAGGCTCCCACATCGCGCGAGCGGCGGAAACGCTCCGGCGCATCGACGGTGACGACAAAGGCTAAGGCCGTCAGTTGCCCCACACCCACACCCCGTTGACTGCCGGAATCGGAAACAGCAGTGGCAGCTACGCGGCCTCGCAAAGGCGGCGAGCGCG
>NZ_JBVVAK010000292.1:0-1275 GCF_055792825.1 Microvirga sp. GN3 | reverse complement strand
GGAATAGTCATCAGCCGCTGGCAGGCCTGAGACGAGCGCGCCAGCAGGCGCATGTCGCGATCGATCGCCACGACCGCTTCCAGAACGGCCTTGCGGGCAGCCAGCAGGCCCTGCATGGCCCCGGACAGGCCAGCAATCCCCTGGCTGGCTTGGATCACCTGCTCGGTAAAGCGCGGACTGAGCCCACGTGGTAGCCGGACCCCGAACACCACCGCCAGGCCGCGGATCTGGTTCTCCAGGGTGACGCGCTGCCCGACCAGCTTCTTGCGGGCGATGATCAGAGCGCGCACCGCATGGGCCGGCAGTGACTTGACATGCACGGGCTTGAAGAAGCCGGTGCGGGCGAGATGGGCCAGCCCACGGGCATCGTTGCGGTCGGTCTTGTGGGTCGCCAGCGACTTGAGGGCTTGATAGGCCTGCCGGCTCTCGATGCAGATCACCGGCAAGCCAAGAGCCGCGAGGCCGTGGAAGAGCATCGGGGCCATGCGGCCGGTCTCGAGCACGATCTTTGCGCAGGCAGGTGCCGTTTCCAGCACGGCGGCAATGGCTTCTGGGGTGCTGGAGGCTTTTGCCTCCAGCACGACAGCTCCGTCGCGATCGACCACACAGATGTAGGTCTCATTCATCGAGACGTCTAAACCAGCGTAGTAGTCCATGGCTGCTCTCCTGTGCACGGGGCCCGCCGATGTTATCGGCATCCAGGGAGAGCCGCCCCATTACCCAATGTTGAAAAAGTCGGTATCCAGACGGGCTGGGGCAGCGATGCAGCTTGCCTTGTCGAGCTTAGAACTGCGGTGAGGAGTATCCTTCGGGCCTTCTCAGGCTCCTTGGGTCACCTGAGCGCCACAGGGACCGCGCAGCCGCAGGCGTCCCATCTTCAGGATCCGCTTGAGATGGGCAAACACCATCTCGATCCGCTTGCGCCCCTGCCGCGACCGCTCGAAGGCCGCCGTGCCCCTCAATGAGCGCGCGACCTCGCGGGCATGCTCATAGATGCTGCGCGGGATCCTGCGGGCTGGCGTGTTGGGGCAGCAGCGCTCCTTCAGCGGACACGGGCCACAGTCAAAGGTGCTGCCCAGATAAAGCCGGTTCGTGCCTTCATTCACGATCCGGCCGCTGGTGGGGTCAGCGCAAGATCTGTTCCCAATGAGACGGCGGCATTATCAACCAAACACAGCTTTTCCTTTGCAGCTAAGCTTTTGCGTGAGATTCTGATCTCGTGATCGATGGCCGGATCAGGAGGTCAGCATGCAGCTGTCCGTGGGCGAAATACTG
>NZ_JBVVAK010000291.1:0-4780 GCF_055792825.1 Microvirga sp. GN3 | reverse complement strand
TCGGCCGAAGGCTGAAGACCCTCAGGGGCCTCACACCCTACGAGTTCATCTGCAAATGCTGGACACAGGAGCCCAAACGCTTCACCTTTGACCCGGTCCATCAAATGCCGGGACTGAACAGCTAGCTAACCGAGCGCGAGCCGTGATCGCGAAAGGTTTGATCGTTCCGCTCATGATCTGAGGTACCGAGTTGGTCGTTTGGTCACACAGTAAATCGATGTGCTGTGCCACGAGATCGGTCAGGGCCGGCCCTGAGCCGCGATACGCCACGAATGTCGGCTCGATGCCGAGGGCGTTAGCCAACAAGGCTAGACAGAAATGCCCTGACGTCCCAACGCCGCCATGGCCGAAATTGATCTTGTCCCGGTTGTCCTTGATCCAGGTGATTAGTTCGGGCGCCGCGGTGGCCGGCAGACTCTTTCTGCCCACAAGGACAAGGGGTGACCTATTGATCAACCCGACCGCCTCGAATGAGTTCACAGTATCGTAAGGGAGATGCTCAAACAGTGCCGGTGCTGCTGCGAATGAGATATTTTGTATCAGTATAGTCGTGCCATCAGGCTCAGCACGCGCTACCCGACTAGGGCCTACAGTTCCGCCGGCGCCTACAACGTTTTCGAGGATGAAAGTTTGCCCGAGTTGCTTACCCATCTGCTCGGCAATAGTGCGGGCGATGACGTCGGTCGGCCCGCCTGCGGAATATGGTACTACAATCCTGCCCGTCTGGGCCGAAGCACTCTCAGCATTTGCGAAGCCGATTATAAGACCCAGCCCTGCGCAGAGAACATTCATGCGAAGCGGTGATCTCTCACGGAACGTCCAGCCGGTATTATGCAATAGACGATGCACGCCTCGATTTGAATCTTCCGACCCGCCGTAGCGAAGATCACCGCGCTTTGATGCAGTACTTCTCTTTCCATAGTGGCAAAACCTCAGGATTGAGTACATTGTCCGGCACTTCATTGCTGATTATCCTCCTTGCGTTCTCCGCTGCATTACGGTGCATTTCTTCTTGTGACTCTATGGAATAGTAAGCCGTATGCGGGTTGATGATGCAGCGCCCTTGCAGCCACGGCGCCCGTGACGCCCAATCGTGAAGTGCTGTCATGTCAAGTGGCGGTTCCTCTGGGAGCACATCGAGCGCTAACCCCTGCAGCTTCCCCGACTTTAAAGCCGCCATGAGTGCACCAAGATCCGACACGATCTGACCGCGCGCCGTGTTAACGAGAAATGCGCCAGGCTTCATCGCGGCGATAAGATCGGGGCTAATCATACCCTTCGTTTCAGGCGTGAGCGGTACGTGGAAGCTAATGATGTCCGATTGTCTTGCAAGCTCGTGCAAGGTCCGCGCACGCTCGCAGCCGTAGACCTTCTCGATCCCGGACGGGGCGTAAGGATCGAACATCAGCGTCTGGAACCCAACTGCCTTCCCTTTGAGTAATGTCGACGAGCCGATGCGCCCCGCGCCCACAACTCCGAGGACCATCGCGCTCGTCCGCTTAATGGTCGGAATTACGTTCGATTGCCACGTTGCAGGAAGCTTTGAAGCGATCTCGTCGTACTGCATGATCCCACGTGAGAGAGCGAGGATCATGGCGAGCGCCGTATTGGCGACCTCATTGATGCCATAGGTAGGATTGTTAAAGGCGACGATACCAAATTCGGTCGCCGCGCTCACGTCTACGTTATCGAATCCGGCTCCATAGCGGATGACACCGCGCAGCTTTGGATGGGCTCTTATGAATTCGCGATCCACCTTATGACGCCATACGATGGCGACTTGGATCTCAGGATTCAGACCCTCTGCAAGAGCACTGCCAAGGATCGATTTAGCGATTCGAAGATCAGATATGTGATCCGTAATGACGACTGAATTCTTCGGAGGGCTTTCGTCATGAATCATTATCTGCTCTCATATACGCATTCGATCTCCTGAATGTTCGATCAACATCTTGAATGAGCAAATTGATCTTTGTGATGGTCTTATTGGGCCGATCAATATCCAGTGCCGCCGGAGGGCCACCCAGCTCCCATCAAACGTCGTCGCACAAACGCAGAGTGAGTGCGTAGCTGAGCTTTTGCCGCCACCGCACGTAAGCGCCCGTACAGTCGGCGGCCGCCCGTGCCTGCATGGCCGTCTTGAACCTTCGCAACATCCGAGTGACGCCCGCAGCCATTGACCGTGTGAATAAGACCAGACGAACAAATAATTTCACAAGCGGAAATTGACTGCTCAAAGTCGTAGCCGGGTGGCGCCTAGGCTGACCTATTGGCGTCGGTTACTCAGTGAATGAACAACAACGCGTGGCGAATAGACCCTGCCAAAAAGAACACTATTCGCCCGTGGTCCCTGGGAGGATCGATTTTATGAAACGGCAGATTTTGGCGGCTGCGATCGGCAGTATTCTCACTTTGGCATCTGGGGTGGCCGTCCAGGCAGAGAGTGCAAAGCTTTCGAAGATCGTGGTTCCGTATGGTGCCGGGGGCGGTGTCGATGCCTTCGCACGCCCATTGGCAACCGTACTCAGCGAGGCGCAAGGCCATCGCGTCATCATCGACAATCGCGGCGGTGCGGGTGGAACGATCGGCGTCAACAACGTCTCCCAGTCACCACCAGACGGAACAATCGTACTCGCTGGCGGTGTCCATCAACCGATGGCTGAGGCGCTGTACCCTAAACGCGGTTATCGGATTGATCATGACTTCATTCCTCTTGCGATTACAGCAATTGTGCCCAACGTACTCGTGGTACCGGACAACTCGCGCTTTACAAGCCTGTCACAGTTGCTGGCAGAAGCTAAGTCCACGCCAGGAAAGTTGACGTACTGCTCGTCGGGTAATGGGACCTCCCAGCATATCATCGCGGAGATGTTCAAGCGCGATATGGGAGTCGAAATTGTTCACGTACCATATCGCGGGACCGCTGCGGCACTCCAGGACTTGGTCGCGGGGTTTTGTGACATGATGTTCGATGGATTAGGTACGTCGGCGCCTCAAATTGAAGGGAAGCGCCTGCGCGCACTGGCAGTAACGACGGCCAATCGAACGCCTTTCCTAAAAGAGGTGCCGACATTGAAGGAGGCGGGTGGCCCGCCACTCGATGTGTCAACTTGGTATGCGCTGTGGGTTGTGCAAGGGACGTCACCCAACACAGTGACTAAGCTGAGAGGAATGATCAAGACCGCCTTGGAGGATCCCTCGGTCAAGCGCGTTTGGGAGCAGCAGGGTGCAGTGGTCCCGTCAGTCGCCGATAGCGACATCGGCAAGTTCGTTCAAGACGAGACGGCATTTTGGACCAAGACGGTAACGGATCTAAAAATTCGCGCCGACTGACGATACAGATCGCTTGACCCGCTGACGGGCCACGTTTCGAGGGAGTGACCTTGAGATCCGGAAGATCGCAAGGTCACTGAACTCAGACCGAGGAGTACAACGATGTGGGTCTTAGTCCAGACAGGCGGTTGCAACTCCCCATACTTGGCATGATGACGCGACGAAACGAGGTCGCCGTACTGGTTCCTCAGTAAACCGCCGGGGAAGAACCCTGGGGCAAGGCTCAAATGGAGCCCTCGACAAGGAGTTTATCTCGCCCTCGCCTCCCCGAGTCAGGTGCAGCGCGCAGGAATGCGCTTCTGCAACCGCGACCTGAACTGAGGCATGGTTCAGAGCTGATATCGCTGTCTATACAAGCGTTATCTGCGTAGCGATTTACAACGAGGTCATTCCAGAGCGACCGAATGCCGTCCTTACCTCGAGCACAACCCGAGGGGTATTCTAAAATCCGGTCTGGTTAAGACGGCTGAAGGTTTGCGTCATACATTGCCATCGATGAGAACCGGAAGGCGACCCACCCATGGCCCTGCTGCTTGCTCCTGGTTTTATGACTGATGCTGATCTTTGGCGCGATATGGAAGACGAGCTGGCCCCCTTTGGGCCACTCATTCATGTGGATTTAAGCCGCGACAGTTCGATCGAGGCTATGGCCCTTCGAGCGTTGCAGAGCGCGCCGCCATCGTTCGTGATGGTTGGGTTCTCGATGGGTGGCTACGTCGCTCGCGAGATCGCTCGGCAGGCGCACGCCCGCGTGTCTAGCCTCGTCCTGATCGCCACATCGTCACGCGCTGATACACCCGAACAGGAACGGCGCAAGTCTATGCAAGCCATGCAAGCGACAAAGACGGCTTTCGCTGGACTGAGCCGATCAGCAATCGCGTTGTCGCTACATCCAGACCGAGCCAGCGAGGCCGCAATCATCGATCGCATCCAGGCGATGGGAGGTCGTCTCGGCTCTGAGGTCTTCCAACGGCAGTGCGGCCTCACTCGCAGCGGTGATCTGGACCGTCTAAATGAAATCCGTTGCCCAACGCTGATCCTCACAGGAGACAAGGATAGAATCCGGACGTTGGCCGAAGCAGAGGAACTGCATAGCCGCATTGCAGGATCAGAGCTCGCCGTGATCGAAGGCGCCGGGCACATGCTTCCCCTCGAAGCACCGCAGCGCGTGGGGACGACAATAGCCTCGTGGCTCAAGACGCGGGCACACAATGCCTAATTCTTGACTTGGTCAGCGGTATGGAGCGCTGAGCGTTCCGTAGCGCCTGGCAACACTGTAGAAGGCGCGCGCTCACCATGTTGTCTCGGCCTTGAAGCTGGGCTCTAGATGTTTGATCCCGGGGTTTGATGGTGCATTCTTATCGCCGGAATGGAGGGATGCGCTATGGGCCAGGTTCTCCATGGGAGCGCCACAACGACAGAGGCAGTCCGTCGAGCAATACAGCAT
>NZ_JBVVAK010000290.1:781-4814 GCF_055792825.1 Microvirga sp. GN3 | reverse complement strand
GTGGATCGCCGCATGCTCAGCAGCGGTCATCTCCCGTAAGCAGACTGGTGCCATGGCTCGCCTCCGCCAGCAGGTCAGAAGGGGCTGCCATTATACCCCGCAACCTGCCGGATGCACCACTAAGATGAGTGTAGCGGCTCAGCATCCGTGGATCACAACAGACGCTAAAGCGGAGCCTAGTGCTTTTCGGCTGATTGAGTTGGTTGGAGAATGAACCTCTCTGTCAGGAAGCTGACGATTTGAGCGATCTGGTCTCTTGGAAGGGTAAATCCGACAGATCCAAACTTCGGATGATAAAACGCCAGCAAAATCCCTTCTGGAGGAGACGCTTGGATATACCACCTGGCATTGGCAACCGTGCTGATGGTGACTTCCTCGCTCTCAAAGTCAGGGGGCGGTTGCCCCTCAACCATCTTGCTTCTTGCAGTTCCAAGTTCGCTGATCAGCTGATCAAGCTCGTCAAGTGTGAGCACCAGCTGCAATGGTGGCCGTCCAGGAGGCGCAATCCCGATGGCTGTTGCGGTCCTGTCGTGAGCGACTCCGATCGTCATTTCAACATCCGGCATGGCCTTGGCCCTCGTCGGACTCCTTACTCCAAGCTGACCTGCATCGACGGCTTTTTGATGCCGGTCTGGATTGCAAAGCTAAGCCACGGTCATCCACAGCCCGACCACAATGTTCTGCTTTTGTTCTTATTCCGTGATACTCTTAATGGCATGATTTGGGAGAACAAACGTGAGATTGCCTCGCCTGTCTCTGCGTATTTGGAAGTTGCTTGACGCTTATGCCGAAGGACCATTGGCGGTCGGAGCCTTGGTTCTTATTGTGCTGGCACTCCTAGCAGCAAAGTATCTTGCCGATCTGTGAGCTTAGGAGGGAACCAGCATCAGGCTTGACCGTTGGCCTCATGAACTTCACTGGTTCCCTCTGGTTAGACTCATGAGCCTGACGGTCCTTCCATCAGGCTCTTTTCTTTTGATCTTTAACCGACCACAACCTTCGCCAACTTCTCAGCCCCCTTACTGGCCGCAGGTGAGTATATCCGCTCAACCTCCTTTCACGATCGTTAGCGTCATGATCTTGGAGAGCATGAGGAGTTGTGGGGCAGTTTGATAACGGGCCGGCTGTACAAGGTTTCCGGCCAGACGAAACAAGACTGCGGGACACCTTCATTTGCCAAAGCGCACTCCATCCGAACGCGAGGCACCCGATCCTCCAGAGATTCTGCAGTTCAGAATCTGGCTGCTTGGGATCAGCCCCATGATCTGGCGGCGGATTCAGATGCGACACAGTATGACCCTGCGGGAGCTGCACGGTGTCATCCAGGTCGTGATGGGCTGGGGGGGCATTCACCTGTTCCAGTTCACGCTCCGGGCCAGGCGGTTCGGCTCCCTGGAACTGGCAGCTCGATCCCCGGATGTCCCGCTTTCAGAGCGGCGCCTCCGCTTAGGGACGCGCTTTCGCTACGAGTACGACCTCAATGGTCCATGGGAGCACGAGGTACGCCTCGAGAGCCGGCATGAGGCTGACCCTGGGAGAAGCTATCCCATTTGCCTGGACGGGGACGGATCCTGCCCGCCGGAGGACTGCGGCGGGGTGCCGGGCTTTCTGGCTCGGCGTGAGGCCTGGACCGCTCCGGAGACCAGCCATGACTTTGCCGTCCTGGCCGATTTCGGTGATCAGCTCGCTCTAACGCGAAGCACGGGCGCCTCCATCGACGCCGAGGAGGTCGAGCAGGTCCGGGAGGCTTTGGAGCGCCTTGAGGAGCGCCAAGGGTGGCAGGGCAAGCCGTTCTCCCGCAAGGATGTCAACGAGCGGCTAAGCAAGACCGAGTATCTCGACCTCATGCATCAGCAGTGGTGAGGCTGTGAGAGCCGTTGGTCGGCAATGGGTCCTGGCTTCCCAAGAGTGCACGGAAGGTCCCATGCAGGTCAGGATCATGCTTCAGATCGTCGGAAATGACGGTACCGTTGGCGACGCGGAGGAGATCGCATCCCTGACGAAGATCACCGAGCGGGCCGAAGATCTGGGCCTGTCTCTGGCCGAGAGTAAGACCCTGCTGGCAGCCGCTCAGCAGCGGATCGTTGAGGCTCAAGTCAATGGCTGGCTTGAGAACCACCGGCACTGCAAGGTCAGCAGTCGCAAGCTCCGGTGCAAGGGCAGCTACCCGGTCACCTTTCGGACCCTGTTCGGCAATGTCCAGCTCAAAAGCCCACGCTTCCACGTTCCCAAGGAGCGGCGGACCAATGGTCCGGCAACGATCTCGCCACTGACGCAGTTGCTCCCCGACCAGGTTGCGCCGGAGCGCCTGTACCTCGAGACCCGCTGGGCCTCGCTTGTGCCCTATGCGGCAGCGGCAGAACTTCTGGCCGATGTCCTGCCTGTCGTGAGCGGCGTCAACGCAACGACGGTACGTCAGCACGTTCTGCGGGCAGCCGAGCGGATGGAGAGCGATCTCACCGAGCAGCGAGCCACATTCACAGGAGGTACAGATCCTCGCGATTGGGAGGATCTGCCGACCCCTGATGGACGAATGGTCATCGGCCTCGACGGCGGCTACATTCGCGACTGGCGCGACAGAAAGCGGAATTTCGAACTGATCGTCGGTCGGTCCATACCCGAAGAGGGGGAGGCTCGGTACATCGGCTTCGTCCATGGGTATGATCGCAAGCCGCAGCGTCGCATCATCGATCACCTCCGCCGCCAGGGCTTCCAGGCGGATCAGGATCTGACCTTCATCACCGACGGCGGGGACGAGGTCCGCTCCCTCGCCGAGCGGATCAGTCCGTGTAGCGAGCACGTCCTCGATTGGTTCCACATCACCATGCGGATCACGGTCCTGCGGCAGTTCGCCCAGGGCCTGGTGCACCATGACAAGGAAGCTGGAATGGCGGCGATTGATGAGTTGCGCCGGATCAAATGGTTCCTCTGGCATGGCAACACGTATCGGGCTCGCGAGGCTATCGCTGATTTGGTGCTCGATCTCGAAGCTCTCGACAGTCGCTATCCCAACCTGCGCAAGTTCAGGATCGCCACGCGGGAGTTCCAGGTCTACATCGCCAGCAACGAGCCGAGCCTGATCAATTATGGCGAGCGCTACCGCTCCGGTGAACGAATTTCCTCGGCCTTTGTCGAGGCGACGGTGAATGCGGTGGTCAGCAAGCGCTTTGCCAAGAAGCAGCAGATGCAGTGGAGCCGCCGCGGAGCTCATCTGCTCCTGCAGACGCGGACCAGAGCCCTGGACGGCTCGCTGCGTGCCGCATTCGAACAATGGTATCCCGGCATGATGAACGACAACAACAGGAGCCACAGACGGGCTGTCGCTTAACTGCCCCACAAAAGCTCATGCTCTCCGTCAAGGCGCTCGACAAGGCGATCGAGGTTCAGACCGACTATGTGAAGAGCGCCTATGAAGGGTTTGTTGCTCAGTCGGCGAAGACCCGCGAACTCTATGCCAAGCTGGCGCAGGACAGCTTTGCGCCGTTCGGCGCCCTCTACTCTGCCGCGCAATCGACCTTCACTCCCGTGAAGTCCACGACGCGCGCAAAATAACGCTGAATTTGCGCAATTGAGCCGGAGCGCCCGGTCTTGAGACCGGGCGTTTTGCTGTGGGGTGCAACTCTCGCCGATCCAGCCTGCGGAACACTGCATTCCTAAGCCATGTACTGTCCGCCATTGACGGACAGGGTCGAGCCGGTGACGAAGCCGGCCTCGTCGGAGGCCAGGAACAGCACGCTGCGGGCGATCTCCTCCGCCTCGCCGAGGCGGCCGACGGGAATGAGCGGCAGGATCTTCGACTTGAGCACCTCTTCGGGCACCGCCTTCACCATCTCGGTGGCGATGTAGCCCGGCGCGATCACGTTGACGGTGACGCCCTTGTTGGCATTCTCCTGCGCCAGCGCCTTGGCGAAGCCGATCACGCCGGCCTTGGCGGCGGAGTAGTTCGCCTGTCCCATCTGGCCCTTCTAGTTCAGCTTCTAGGACGGCGAGTAAGGGCAGCCGGCGGAGCCGCTCCGCCTCCTCTAGCGGGCGT
>NZ_JBVVAK010000290.1:0-771 GCF_055792825.1 Microvirga sp. GN3 | reverse complement strand
TTCTGGCCGTTGATGGACGAGATAATGATGATGCGCCCGAAGCCGCGCTCGCGCATGCCCTCGATCACCGGCCGCGTGCAGGTGAACATGGAATCGAGATTGGTGCGGATGACGGCGGACCACTGATCGAAGGTCATCTTGTGGAACATGCCGTCGCGGGTGATGCCGGCGTTGTTGACCAGGATGTCGACCGGTCCGAGTTCGGCTGCCACGGCCTTGATCCCGCTCTCGCAGGAGGCGGCGTCAGAGACGTCGAACTTGAAGACCGGAATGCCGGTCTCAGCTTTGAACTGGTGGGCGGCTTCGTCATTGCCGCCGTAATTCGCGGCAACCGTGTAGCCTGCGTCTTTCAAGCCTTTTGAGATCGCGGCACCGATGCCGCGGGTGCCACCGGTAACCAATGCAACGCGCGCCATGCTGTTTCCTTCCCAAGACCATTCCCATGCGGATCTCTCAAGGATCCATTCGTCGTGAGACAGTCCGGTTCAAACCGCCTCACAACATAGCTTAGGATATTTGATGGAACGGGGAAGGGTGAGGCTCCGGAATTTCCCGGAGCCTCGTCAAGTTTTTAGCGCTCGAGACCGCTGTTAGCGTTCCAAGCACATGGCAACGCCCATGCCGCCGCCGATGCAGAGAGTGGCCAAGCCCTTCTTGGCGTTGCGCCGGCCCATCTCGTGCAACAGGGTCACGAGCACGCGGGCGCCCGAGGCGCCGATCGGATGGCCGATGGCGATGGCGCCGCCATTCACGTTCACGATCGACGGATCC
>NZ_JBVVAK010000289.1:0-4823 GCF_055792825.1 Microvirga sp. GN3 | reverse complement strand
TTCGGCTATATCGAGAGCTACTATAATCGGCAGCGCATTCACTCAGCCCTCGGGTATCTCACACCCGAACAAGCCGAGCGGAAAATGAACTAACCCGGTGTCCGCGCAATCGGGGGAAGATCAGCTCAAGAGTCACATTTTTATAGGACGGAAGCACGCTGGCTTTAGGTGATCAGCGAGATAGTGAAGACAGGGTTAATCACGTATCTCACCGAACGGCGACGCGGAGACGCTGCATCGCCGCTAGCGGGGATCGGCAATGCTCGAAGCCATCAAAGCGGCGGCAGGCGACGTGGCACCGGCTGTGACTTGACGATGGTGGTGACTGTCTGAGCGCGGGCGTGAAAGGGCTCGAGCAACCTGTCGAGATCCTCGATCGACCGAATGTAGAGCCGGGCCACGAAGCAGTCCTCCCCAGTCACCCGGTCGCATTCGACGAACTCGGGTGTGTCGAGGATCATGCATCCGACGAGGTGAAGAGCGCCCGGAAGCGGATTAAGGCGAACGATCGCTTGAAGCGTATAGCCCAACACCCGAGGGTTAATCATGACAGTGAACCCCGACAGCTCGCCTCGCTCTTGGAGGCGTTTGAGCCTCTCCGCCACCGTAGGCGAGGCCAGTCCAACCTCTACGGCCAATTGTTTCAATGCGACTCTGGCATTTGCGGCGAGAATCTCAACGATCCGCTTGTCGATGGCGTCCATAGACGATCCTTTCATTAAATTCGGCCAGATTTTCATATCGTCTTGATTAAATAGGCAAAGTCAAAGTCGCGCCTTTCCTATTGCATAGATGTGGCGGCACGTGTCGAGGATAATGAGAGTCTGTTTCAGCGATCAGAAATCGCTGAGGTGATCTCCATGCATGTACTTGAAGCTCCTGCATCACATCGGCTCGAAGATTTGGCGCTGACGGAGCGCCCGGATCCGCCCGCGCCGGGGCCAGGGCAAGCCCTGGTCCGGATAGGCGCGGTGGGACTGAACTGTCGCGACCTGCTGGTCGCGACGGGACATGATCGGTGGCTGTCCCCCGATGGGCGCATCCTCGGCTCGGACGGTGTGGGGCGGGTTCTCGCAGTTGGACGGGGCGTCGAGCGGTTGAAGGTCGGCGATCGCGTGATCACCACAATTCTTCCCAATTGGATTCTGGCCCATTGACGCCGGAGAAGCTCAGAGGGGGGCTTGGCGGTCCGGGGGCTGACGGCGTTTTCGCCGAACAGGTCCTGCTCGACGCCGCGGCCCTGGCCCTCGTTCCCGACTATTTGACCGATGAGGAGGCCGCGACATTGCCGTGCGCAGCCCTCACGGCTTGGCATGCAATCACACGAGGCGGCGCGCTTCGCGCTGGCGCAAGGGTTCTCGTGGAGGGGACAGGAGGGGTCTCCGTGTTCGCCCTGCAGATGGCCGCCGCCGGAGCGGAGGTGATCGCGACCTCGAGCTCGGACGCCAAGCTCGAGCGTTTGCGCGAGCTCGGCGCGAAGGCCACCGTGAACTATCGCGCGCGGAATGATTGGGGTGAAGAAGTGTTGAGGCTGACCGACGGCTGCGGAGTGGACCTCGCCTTGGATATCGGTGGCGCCGCTATGCTGAAGCAATCAATCCTCGCCACAGCGTGCGAAGGAGTGGTCAGCATGGTCGGAGTGGTCGGCGGGATGTCCGTCGAAATCAACATCGCCGACATTTGGCTGAAGAACCTCCGCCTCGACGGGATCGAGACCGGCTCGCGAACCATGCTGGAGGAGATGATCGTCTGGTTCAAGGACAAGCATATCCAGCCAGTCATCGATTGCATCTATCCCATCAACGAAAGCAAGCATGCATTCCAACGCCTCCGCGAAGGCGGCCACTTTGGCAAGATTTGTCTGACCTTTTGATCGCGGTCCCGATCCGACGGAGAAGGCTCGATTGCTCATGCAGACGGCGTAGTTGCGTCGCCGGATCGGAGCGGAACCACAATATTTCGTCTACCTGTTTTTTGATCGGCGGCGTGATACAGCTGTTTCCCAATCTAGGCGCCAGGAAAGTCTGACATGTCAAAAGCAATAAAGACCCAGGCCAATGGTGGGCCGGAGGTGATGGCCTATGGAGAGAACGATCCCGGCCGTCCCAGCCCGGGACAGGTGCTCATCCGCCATACAGCGATCGGGCTGAATTTCCTCGATGTCTACTACCGCAGCGGACTCTATCCGGCGCCAGCGGGATTTCCGCTTATCCCTGGCAACGAGGCTGCAGGTGTGGTGGTCGAGGCTGGCGAAGGCGTAGAAGGGCTGACTAAGGGCGACCGCGTCGCCTATGCCGGACCGCTCGGCGCATATTGCGACGAACGGGTCATTACGGCGTCGGTGCTGGTCAAGATTCCGGATGGCGTCAGCGACGAGCAGGCCGCCGCCATGATGCTGAAGGGCATGACAGCGGAATATCTGCTGTGGCGTACGTTCCCAGTGAAACCAGGAGACACCATCCTCTACCATGCCGCCGCCGGTGGCGTCGGGCTGATCCTCGGGCAATGGGCGAAACATCTCGGCGCAACCGTCATCGGCACGGCGAGTTCGGCCGAAAAGGTCGCGCTGGCGAAGGAGCATGGCTTCGATCACGTCATCAATTACCGCGAGACCGATTTCGTCGGCGCGGTGAAGGAGATAACCGGCGGCAAGCTCTGCGATGTCGTCTACGATTCCGTCGGCAAGGACACGTTTCCCGGCTCGCTGGACTGTCTCAGGCCGCGCGGCCTGTTCGTTTCGTTCGGCCAGTCGTCAGGGCTGATTCCGCCCTTCAACATGGCGCTGCTGTCGCAGAAGGGGTCGCTGTTCGCCACCAGACCGACGATCTCCACCTACAACCTGAAGCGCGAGGATCTCGAAGCATCGGCGAAAGCGCTGTTCGAGGTAGTGGCGAGCGGCGCGGTCAGGATCGAGATCAATCAGCGCTACGCGCTGAAGGATGCGGCCAAGGCCCATTCCGATCTCGAAGCGCGTAAGACGACGGGGACAAGCATTCTCCTCCCTTGAGTTTTCCGCGAATTCTTGAAGCACTTTCAAGTGTCGCGCCGCTTTGCGTTATGCATCGGCCACGCCTACGATGCTTTCGGGAACGTAATCAAAACTGGGGAGCGTTGTGACGGCCACCCTTGAAACTGAAGGCGTCAACCTGCTTGAAATGGCGAACATGAGAGAGTGGATGGAATCTAACGCTTGGTGCCCACGCCTGACGGCGGCGATGATGTCATCTGGATCAGCCGTCCATGTGAAGGGCTTGGGATGGGCATTCGTCTCGGCAACGTACCGGTTGATGGCCGCCTGAAGATCAACCACTGAGTGGAAGACCCCTCGCTTGAGCCTCTGCCGGGTCAGTTTGGCAAAGAAGCCCTCAACCGCGTTGAGCCACGAGCATGAGGTTGGGGTGAAGTGGAAGGTGAAGCGCGCGTGCCGGTCGAGCCAGGCGCGAACCTTCGGGTGCTTGTGAGCCGCGTAGTTGTCGAGGATCACGTGCACGGCTTTACCCGCTGGCACTTGGGCTTCAATGGCGTTCAGGAAGCGGATGAACTCCTGATGCCGGTGGCGCTGCATGTTGCGCCCAATCACGGTGCCGTCCAGCACATTCAGGGCGGCAAACAGCGTGGTGGTGCCGTGGCGCTTGTGGTCGTGCGTCATGGTCCCGAGGCGGCCCTTCTTGAGCGGCAGCCCGGGCGGGTCAACGTAGAGCCCAACCACATCCTGCAGCTTCTCGGCAAACCTGGGATCATTCGAGAGTTTGAACTGGCGATAGCGATGCGGCTGGAGGCCATGAACTCGCCAGATGCGCCGCACGGCGCTGGCGCTGATGCCGGTTTGCTGGGCCATCATGGCGGCGGTCCAGTGGGTCGCCTCGACCGGCGGATCAGCCAGCGTCAGGGTGATCGCCCGCTCGGCGATGTCAGGGCCCAGTGGTGTGATCCGGGACGGGCGGGTCTTGTCACGCAGCAGGCCCTCGACGCCCTCCCGCATGAAGCGCTCCTGCCAGCGCCAGACGCAGGTCTTGGAGGTGCCAGTTCGACGCATGATTTCGGTCGTGCCGATGCCATCCGCGCTCAACAGCACGATGGCGGCCCGCCAGACATGTTTCTGAGGCGTATTCCGGTTGCTGGCGACCGCCTCCAGGCGAAGCCGGTCAGACGATGTCAGGATGATGGAGATGCCAGTGCGCATGCCGGAGCTTCGCATGCACTCCGGCTAACGGGAATCCCCAAGCGGACTCTTCCGTCAGGCGCAGACCACTAAGCAGCGATTCGGTGGTTGGCCAACGGATGGCGATTCCGTTCGCGATTGAGCATCATGACCGCCTCGTGGATGGCACAATCGAGGTTTTCTGGACCCGCGAAGATCTGGTGAGCAAGATGATGCTGCTTCAGATCGCGCCAGAGCTCTTCGATGTCGTTGAGCTCCGGCGTGTATTTCGGCAGCCATTCGACCGTGAGCCAGGGCGCCCGCTCGGCGAGTGCGGCGCGCGTCACCTTGCTGGTGTGGATCGGGCCATTGTCGAGGACGAGCACGATCGGCTTCTTCGCACGATCAGGCGTCAGGCCATATTGCGTGTCGATCTGTTCCAGAAGCGCGATGAAATCGGTACTGCGCTTGCTCCGGCTGGTGCGCACAATCAGGTCACGCGGGGCCCAGTCGAGCAGACCGAGCATCGCCACCTTGGCGGCTTGGCCGGGCGCTGGGATGCGCAGATCCGCACCCTTCTTGGCCCAGGCATGGGCCAGATAGGGATGGGTGAGCGCTTCGGACTCATCCCCGAACAAGAGCACGATATCGCCCGCCTCAGCCTGCGCCTTCAGGAGCTTGC
>NZ_JBVVAK010000288.1:0-4843 GCF_055792825.1 Microvirga sp. GN3 | reverse complement strand
AGGCGCCGCTCCTCCATCTGCTCCGGCGTCAGATGCGTCGGACGCCAAACGTTGCCCTCCATCGCGCACCTCCTCACGATGACCGACACCGCCCTATGTTACACCCTCTGCGTGAAGATCATTAAAGGTGAGTGCGTGACTAGAGGATATAGCCGGCTCGTCGCGGAGACGAGAACGCGTGATTGAACCCAAACTCACACTGAATGCGGCCGCCAAGTTGAAATGTCTGGCAGCCTGCAAAGCGGGATCAAGACATTCTAACTTTGCGCCTACAGCAAAACTGCGCTGAACATTTTTTATGGAACTAATGGAACTAGCTGCAGGATCTTTCTTCATATCCGCGACGTCACCGACGTGCCCCCTTAAGGCGTCTGCCCGCCAGTCGTGGACACTATTAGCTTCAGCCTGTCCATGACGGCGTTAGAGCGCGTTCATGCATATTCAGCGCATTGTTTTGCCCAGTGGCAAAGTCACTTGCCACGTTCCGACTTCGCTGTGGAGATTGTTCTTGAAGGTCAGTCCCATCGTTTTCCTCCGCTGTTCCGGACGGGGTTCCACCCGACACGTTATGACAGGTTATCGGGGCCCACGGAGCGGTATCCCGACACTGGAGCGAACTCTTTCCGAAACTGCTATGCTGCGCTTTCGGAGTTCGGAGGTAGGCCCGCATCCGGAGCGACCCAGTGGCAAGCTCTCGTGGAAACCGGAAATTCCTTTATTCGTTGATTGGGCGGCTCATCCCCTGTGAAGCCCTTTCCAACATAACTCTTCGTCTTTCGTGGTCCCGTGAATCCAAAGGATCCCCAATGACCGGTCCTGGCCTCCACATCTTGATGCCCGACGAAGTTCCTGAGGACCAGAGCAACAACATCACCCTGGCTGAGGTGGTTCAGCCCGAACGGGCGATGGAGTTCATGGTGACGGTGCTCATCGATGGGACGGCAATCGCCGTGAGTGGTCCGTTCGCGTCGATGGAGGAAGCCGTCGACCAGGCCAACGATCTCTCGAAACACTACCAGCTTGAACCGATCTACGTCAGGAGGGAGCGGGCCTAGACAGTTTCCGTCGTGACTTGCAATGCCCAGTCCACGTCTTAACGGTCCAGCAATGTCATCTTGCCAAACGGAGGAGAGCTCGATGAGAAGATCCGAACCGACAAAGGCCACCCTCACCCGCCGCCACATCATTCTCGGGACTTCGTCACTTGCGGCGATGCCACTCCTGTCCGGCTATACATTCGCGGCGCCAGTCTCCACCTTCAAGCAAGGCGACTTCGACATCACCGTTGTCAGCGACGGTTTCCTGACCCTGCCGATCAGCATCGTAGCTCCCGAGGCCGCCCCGCACGAACAGGCGGAGATCATCCGCCGACTCGGCGGGAGCGCCGACACCGTCCAGCCCCGAGCCAATATTCCGCTGATCCGGTCGGGACGGGAACTTATCCTCGTCGACACCGGTTCCGGAGATAAGTTCCAGCCCACGGCAGGCAAGCTCTCGGCCAATCTCGCGGCAGCCGGGGTCGATCCCGCTTCCGTGACCAAGGTTGTCTGCACCCATGCCCATCCCGATCACATCGGGGGAACTCTCGCGCCGGGCGCGGGACTGACGTTCCCAAATGCAACCTATTTCGTGAGCGCGGCCGAGTGGCAGTTTTGGACGCATCCAAACTACCGCACGACCATGCCGGATGTGCTGCATGAGTTTGCACGCGGCTCCCAGCGCGATCTATCCGCCTTCAAGGACCGCGTGAAGCTGGTAAACCCGGGTGAGGACATCGTCACCGGCATGCGTGTCCTCAATACGGCAGGGCATACCCCCGGGCATATCTCGCTCGAACTGGCTGGCGGCGAAGGCCTGATCATTACTGGGGACGCAGTTACGAACCACATCGTCTCGTTTGAGTATCCCGGTCAGAAGTTTGGCTTCGACATGCAGCACGACGCTGCGATCGCCAATCGTAAGGCGCTTCTGGATCGAGCGGCGAAGGATAAGATCAAGTTGCTGGGCTTTCACTGGTCCGATCCCGGCGTCGGCTATGCGGAGCGCAAGGACAACGCCTACCGCTTCGTGCCCGCGACTTGACGTCCTGGACTAGGCAAGGTGCTCGCCAGTCGCCCCGTTCCCGAGATTCATCCTCAGCGTTCGTGGCTTCTGTGGTACCTGTCCTTCGCCTTCCGAAGCCGCACGATCCCTCAACGCGTGCGATCTCCATACCAGCGGGCGGCAGCGGCATGTCTATCACGGTGATGCCTCCCGACGGCATGTCGATCACCGTTTCCTCTTCCTCGAGGAAGTATTGATGATGCTCCATCGTGTTGGTGTCGAAGTATGACTTTGCGCTGTCCAGTGTCACTTGGCGCAGGAGGCCAGCATCCGTAAACTGGTGCAGCGTGTTGCGCGGCATGTGGATCTAGCATGTGCTGGTTCCCGCAGGAGGAATGTATGATGGTTCCGATTCGAGTCATTCCGTGAGACTGATCGCTTCGCTTGTTTCGATGTCGATGCTGCTGGGGCCGACTGCTGCTCTGTCGGGCCCAGGCTTCGACGTGATTGTTCTCGGTGCCCTGGGCGGCGTTCAGGACGGCAATCTCAGTTCCTATCTCATTCGTCCACACGGGGACCGCAATGCCATTGCATGTGACGCCGGCAGCCTCGTGAACGGTTTGAGGGTTGCTCATGACATGGGCGTCTTCAGGGACGTCACGGTTCCTGCGGGCTCGACTGACAGTGTGATCGGCCACGTGTTGAAGAATGAGATCAAGGGCTACCTGATCACTCATGCTCATCTCGACCATCTCGCAGGTCTGGTCATCGCCTCGCCCGATGATGGCACCAAGACCATCTACAGCCTGCCGTCTGTGAGTGCGCAGATCGAACAGACCTATTTCAACTGGAAGGCCTGGCCCAACATGCTGGATCGCGGCCAGCCGCCGCAACTGAAGAAGTATCATCTGGAAGATCTGAAACCGGGTGAGGCCAGGGATCTTGCCGGCACCAGGATGACGGTTACCCCCTACCCTCTCAATCACGGAGGGGCCGAATCCACTGCCTTCCTCGTCGAGAGCGACGGCGACGCGATCCTGTGCTTCGGGGATACTGGCCCTGACGAGGTCCAGAACGTCACCAACATGCAGGACATCTGGAAGACCGTTGCCAACAGGGTGAGGCAGCGGACGTTGAAGGCGATCATCCTGGAAGCGTCCTACACCAGTGACCGACCGGATAACCTGCTGTTCGGGCACATGACGCCGAAGTGGGTCCACAAGACGCTGCATGACTTGGACCAGGCGGCCGGCGGCAACGCCCTGAAGGGCCTTCCGGTCATTGTGAGCCACATCAAATATTCGCTGACGGATGAGCAACCGCAGGAGGCCATTCGCGGGGAGTTGGAGGCCGGTAACGATCTAGGTGTCCGGTTTGTGATGCCGGAACAAGGCGCACTCCACCACTTCCCGTAATTTCCTCAGGTCAATTCTGACTTCCTTGATCTTTCTGTGTGGGGACTTTTGGCAATCTATCCAGTCGGGGCGCAATCGCGGTCAAACGGTGGCCCCGGACCTAACCAAGCTGATCGCGCGACCACCTCTGCTCTTGCTTCACAACTCAGCGAAAAGGCCCTGGCGCTGTTCCACGATGGCAAGTACCGCGAAACCATCGCGACCTTGGACCAAAGGGCCTCCGTGAGGCCCGAAGACCAAGGGATGGGGCTCATACGCGCATGGTCGCTCTATCACCTAGGCCGGTACGACCTGTCTCTCAGGCTGTTCACCGACCTCGACCGTCGCCAGTCGACGAAAGATACGCAGTATGGCATCTACTACTCCCACAGAAAGCTCGATCCCACTCACATCGGCGACTGATCCGATCCAAGGTTAGGGATGAAATGCTGAAGGGAGAGATCTTCTACACGCTTGAGGAGGCCAAGTTGATCATTGAGAGCTGGCGCCCGCACTCATCCCTGGGCTACCGCCCCCCGCACCAGAGGTTCTGGTTCCGGCCTCCAAGCGCTTGAGACCGATCCTGAATTAACATCACATGCGGATCATCCACTCGAGGCAGGCCAGAAGGCTTCAGAATGTGTTCTGGATCCTTGCTTCGTCCCGCTCAAATCCGAACGCGCTCTTGTGAGAGGCTGAACCGGTCTATGCAGCTCGTCGGGTGAACAGCCTGTGCAACAGGCGAGGTCTATCGCTAGAGACAACAATCCCGGTACCCTCACCCTTCAGCCGCCGAGCCGCATCAACGTAGGCTTGGGCCAGTGCACCACCAGGGCTACCCAGGGTCACCGGGGCTCCGACGTTTGAGCTCAGCAGCACGTCTCCGCTCTCCGGGACGATGCCCAGCAGCGGAATGGAAAGGATCTCCAGTACATCCTCCACCTTCATGATCTCGCCACGGCGGGCACGAACGGGGTCATAGCGGGTGAGAAGCAGATGTTTGTCGACGCACTGCCCGTTCTCGGCTTTGACCGTCTTGGCGTCGAGCAGGCCGATGATGCGGTCAGCGTCGCGGATCGAGGATACCTCCGGGTTTACCACGACAACAGCGACGTCGGCATGCCGCATCGCCAGGGTCGCCCCCTTCTCGATGCCGGCCGGGCTGTCGCAAATGACCCAGTCAAACTGCGTGCGTAGATCAGCGATGACCCGTGCAACTCCCTCTTCAGTTAAACTGTCCTTGTCTCGGCTCTGGGACGCCGGGAGAAGAGCCAGCGTATCCAGGCGCTTGTCGCGGATGAGCGCCTGTGCGAGCTTGGCCTCGTCTCTGATGACATTGATCAGGTCGAAGACCACCCGTCGCTCGGCCCCCATGACCAAGTCCAGATTGCGCAGGCCGACATCAA
>NZ_JBVVAK010000287.1:0-5003 GCF_055792825.1 Microvirga sp. GN3 | reverse complement strand
CCCGCACCTTTGACGCGCTCTGGCGGGCCATCGGCGACATCTGCGATGGGGTCGAGGCTGAGGAATGCCGCAACTACTTCACCGCGGCCGGATATGGATTCGTCTGAACCGCCGTTGCTCTAGACCCGGGTTCAAGCGTCAGGTTGCCTCCCTTGAGCACCATCAGCGACCCTTGAGGTGTGGGATAGCTCTTCCTGAGATCGAAGATCTTAAGCATGGGCATGCGCGGGTTCTGCCGCATCTAACAGATATAGGCCGACGACATAAAACGGGCAGAGATTTACCCTAAGCGGACTGATCAAGATCATCCTCCTGCGCGATATCCGTAGCTGAGGTGCGGAGCGGTCGGAACCCGTCCTGCATGAGTGAGGGATCTGCCTTGTCGTCCCGCTGTAGGTCGTGTTGCCCCTACGGGGCTCCTGAGGCATCAGAGCCTGACACGGTCTCTTTGAGAGTTCGAGGTGTTCCGGTTATGAGCGTCAGTGCCGCAACAGCATAGAGCGCGAGCGCGATGCAAACAACGAGAGTAAAGCCGATGTGCATTGCAAGGATACTCGCGAGGACAGCCCCGACCACCGAGGTGCAGCCATTGATACCCCAAGCCCATGGCACCAGGTCAGGGGCCTCTGCGGATACCCGCTCCAAGCCCAGTGGAAATGGGAGACCCATCGCGAAGCCCAGGGGCGCGATCAGCACAAGGGTGATCACCGTCTTCAGTGGAGCAGGCAAGCTGACAAGGCTTGGCAGCAGGGCAGGTAATCCAATCAGATAGATCCCGGCGAATGCGATGATGCCTGCCACAGCAACCACGATGACCGCTCGTCGACGCGAAGCGAGTGGTGCCGCGATGCCACTGCCAAGACCAGCGAAGACCAGGAAGGCGGCTAAGACCACCGCAATCGCCGCAAGGGGATGGCCAAGGAACAATGTAAAGCGCTGGATGAAGCTGATTTCGATGAACATAAAACCAAAGCCGAGAGCCAAAAAGTAAAGCACAATCTGCCACCGTGCCATGGCTCCAGGCCCGCGAGACCGATGTTTGGCGCGCAATGCCGCCAGCGGCAAGAGAATGAGGAGCAGGCTCGCGATCATTGATTGCAGGAGTGTGGCGAGCACGACCAGATAGCCCGCATCCACTTGGGCCAGCCCGCCTTGAGCGCGTTGAGCCATGAGCTCGGGCAGCAGCGCCCATTTGAACGAGCGGAAAAAGTAGGGCCGGTCATCGGTCGCCGGGGTGATGTAGAACTTGTAGTCGTTCAGGAAGCGCTCCCGCGCCGGGCCAAGCAGCGCCACGGCGGCGCGGTACAGATACGGCTCGGCCCCTTGGTTGAACCGGTTCGCCTCCGCCTCGGACATGCCCGGGTACCAAGCCACATCGAAGGAACGGGCTTCGGCGAAAGCCCGGATCGCGGCGATCTCGGCGGCATTGAACGGCCCGTTCTTCATCAGAAGTGTTGCCGTGTTCCAGCTATGGATCATCGCCAGCTGAGCGCCGGGGGATGACACTCCCCCCTGCTCGAGAGCCACAGCGGCAGTGGCGAACAGCTTGATGGCATCGCGGGGCGGCGTGAGCAGCCAGCGCGCGATGGCCAGCAGCCCGCCGGGGGCGAGATGCCCGTAATAAGCCTGAAGTGCTTCCACCGTGTAGAGTGGACTTTCCCCAAGCGCCTGAACACCGGCCGCTGCCGCCGTGAAGGAGTCAAGGAGCGCCAGCTGGATCAAATCCCAACGCTGCCCACTCGCCTCGACAAAGCTGCGGGCTTCGGCGATGTGCACTGTGACACCCTCGCGCCGATAGAGCCCGCCGGCGAACGCCGAGAATGGCCCCCGCACCAAGTCGATCAGGTCGGGGTTGAGCTCAAGCGCATCGATGTGTGCTGCGCCATGGTACAGAGCGCTGAGCACGTCGGCGCCTCCTCCCGCCCCGAGGATGAGCGTGCGTGGCTTCTTGAGGAGATGATACGGCAGTGCTGTGGTTTGCTGATCGAGATAGTCGAGCGCACTCTTGTCGCCCGTCAATCGGGTGATGATGGTCAGCGCTTCGGCATCCGTGAAGACACCCATCTGCGGTGGCGGCTCCGACGTGGCGCCGAGGCTGAGCCCGGGAGCGTAACGGAACGAAACAACCGGGCTTTCGACCACCGTCAGCAGCCCCAGCGGACTAGACCGCTGCGCCAGGACACGGGCATCGGGGGCGGTCAAGGCTACGCTCAAACCCTTGTACGGTGAGGGCTGGAGCTGTAGCCATGACGGCGGCCAGGCAGCCGACGAGATTACCGCAAGGGCAGCCAACGCAGCAGCCGAACGGCGAGCGCCCCTGTCCCATGCGATCAATGCCGCCGCAACGAAGCCCAGCCCGCCAATGATCCGCAAGCAATCCTGCGGTGGGAGCACGTACAGCAGGGCGACAATCAGCAGCGCACCGGCACCGGCGCCGAGCAGATCCGCGCGATAGATCGCGGCAATCCGTTCGCTATAGTGAATGAAAGCCAGCCCGATCGCGGCACCGGAGGCGAAAAAGGGCAAGGCTAGCAACAGGTAGATCCGCGCCAGATGAAGCTGCTGGTGAACATCCCAAATCACCTCGAGTGGATTGAACGGCACCCGCTGTGCGAGCGCAAAGCCCCCGACAGTGGAGACCGCGAACAGGACGGCGCAGCCGGTGAAGCCGGGGCCAAAGGATGATGAGATGCGTGCTCCTCGTGCGAAGGCCAGGGCCGTGCCGCTGGCGCCAATCCCGAGCAGCGCCACGCTGATGATCATGTAGGCAAAATGGTGCCAGAGCAGGATCGAGAACAGGCGCGCCAGCAGGATCTCGTAGGCGAGGGCAGCGCCTGCGAGAATGCCGATGGCGACCAGGAGTGCCATGGCCCTAGCGATTACCGCCAGTCAGCGGGACGAAGTGGACAGGCAGGAGTGTGCGAGTGTGCACTTGGTCCCGGGTGTCTTTCTCGACCAGCATCAGGTTCTGAGCCATGAAGGGCGGCCCAACCGGAATGACCATGCGGCCCCCCGGCTTGAGCTGCCTGACAAGCGGCGGGGGAATATGGCTTGCGGCCGCTGTGACAATGATCGCATCGAAGGGGCTGTGTTCGGGCCAGCCGTGATAGCCGTCGCCGTGGCGCACCGTCACGTTGCCGTAGCCCAGTGCCGCCAAACGCTCCGTTGCCCGCTTGGCCAGCGCGTCCACGATCTCGATCGAGAAGACCCGGCTGACCAGCGGCGACAGGACGGCAGCCTGATAGCCGGAGCCGGTCCCGACCTCGAGCACAACATCATCCTTGTCTGGCCTCACAAGGTCGGTCATGAGGGCGACGATATAGGGCTGTGAGATCGTCTGGCCGTAGCCGATCGGCAGGGGCCGGTTGTCATAGGCTGCGGCTCGGACTCTTGTCGGCACGAACTCGTGCCGCGGCACCTGCCGCATCGCAGCCAGGACGGATGGGGCGAGGCTGCCGGTACCAAGGGGCGTGGCGAGACGGGTGGCGAGCCCCTCGATCGTATCGACCATCTTCTGCCGCGCTGTCCCATGATCCGGCTCCGCGGCTGCGGCGGTCAACAGCAGCAGAGCTGTGGCGAGCAGGACCAGCATGCGAGCCATGATCTGGGCCTCGACTGGTATCTAAAACCAACCGCTTCGCTCTTGCCGATGTTCCGGAAGCGCTTGCTTCTTACCGGCTCTACTTGGGTTTGCTACTGGCCAATTCCCGATTGGGATAGGCCATAGAGATCCAGGGCGCTCTGTTGCACGAATAGGCGATTTGGTGGCCAAGGCTGGATAGCATAGGAGGACCATGCTCTTCTGATCTCGGACATTTGCTGCGCCGTTCTAGATCGACAGCACGGGGCCGGCCGGCCTATAATGAAATGGGCTGAGATGGAGGCATGCCATGAGGCTGTCTCTCGCCGTTGCGCTCTTCCTTGCGGCCCCTCTCGGCGCGGATGCTGTCCCGCAAGCCAAGTCGAACGAGAACGACGAACCGAATAAGATCGTCCAGATGGTCACTGTCTCCGGTGCGTGCTCCAAGCTGGTTCATGCCGGGCTGGCGATGGAGGGCTGCAAGCCCGTCCTGGTGAACATGAACTACAGCACGGGGGCGAGCGCGTATTGGTTTATGACCGAGGGTACAGTTCTTTCGTTCTCCGGCGATGGTTCCCGCCGGGTTGAACAGGGACCAGATACTGTTGTCCAAGCCATTGAGACAATTATCCTGGCTGCGACGACTGGCGTCCCTGAAGAACAGGGCGAGGAGGATTCCGCAGTGGGTTTCTGTCGCTTTGGCAACCCAACCATCAAGGGCTCGACCATCGAGTGTGTGGCCCACACCCAGGCAGGCCCCTACGAGGGGGCGTTCACCACTGATGGAAATCCACCAAAACTCGAAGCCTTTCAGATCGATCAGTAATTGTCGTCTATCCCAGCATCAGCTCCGCCTGCATAGTGGAGCACTGCCAAGCGAGGGAGAATTATGGAGGTCTTCCCACGCGCGAAGGCGGGTGCTGGCGTAGGACGTGGACGAGTCGGTCCGTTGGCGATGTCACGGTAACTTTTAGTCAGAGGCTTGTGGCTTAAGAGCCGCGGTATGACCAAACCCATCAGCTACAAGCGCCACCGGTTCCCGTCCTAAATCATCGCCCATGCGGTCTGGTTGTGCTTCAGATTTCCACTGAGCCTGCGCTTGGTCGAGGAGATGCTGCTCGAGCGCGGCATCGTCGTGTCCTGTGAGACGATCCGGCGATAGGGAAAAAGTTCGGTCCGGAGTATGCCCGGCGCCTCCATCGCAAGCAGCCGAGCCCACATGACGACGCTCTGAGTTTACCAGTAAAGTTATGCACTTGATGGCAGTCGGCTCAAAGGTCAGCATTCGATGCTGATTTACACCACGCGCTCAGGGGGTGGATTGCAGGGCGGCGATGGTCTGTCGAACGCCCTCGCGCAGCGGCGTGACCGAGCCCCCGAACGTTCGCTCGAACTTGGATGTGTCCATCACGAACGGCTGCTC
>NZ_JBVVAK010000286.1:0-5043 GCF_055792825.1 Microvirga sp. GN3 | reverse complement strand
GCAGGACAATCTTTCCGCTCCTGTCGACACCGTGCAACTGGAAAACGTTCTTTGCGATATCAAGGCCGATGGTGGCAATCTCTGGCATGATGAGTGGCTCCTCTCCGGTTCTTGGACATGCCTAATTTGGCACGTCTGACGCTGGTGGAGGGCGCCATCCACGACATCACGGTAACTTGGCGTCAGGATATCCTACGGTAGGCCCAGCGGCATGAACCTGCCGGCTATCAGCTACAAGCGCCACCGCTTTCCACCTCAGATCATCGCTCATGCTGTCTGGTTGTACTTCCGCTTCCCACTGAGCTTGCGCTTGGTCGAGGAAATGCTGCTCGAGCGTGGTATCGTCGTATCCTACGAGACTGTGCGGCGCTGGGCGATGAAGTTCGGGCCATCTTACGCCCGCCGCCTCAGGCGCAAGACGCCAAGCCCTCGTGACATCTGGCACTTGGACGAGGTCGTGATCAATATCTCTGGCAAGAGGCATTGGTTGTGGCGGGCGGTGAATCAGCATGGGGTGGTGCTCGACATCCTGGTTCAGAGCCGCCGTAACGCAAAAGCAGCCAAACGCCTGCTGCGGAAGCTGCTCAAGAAGCAGGGCACCGCCCCGCGTGTGATGATCACCGACAAACTCGCGAGCTACGGTGCCGCAAAGCGAGAGATCATGCCCGGCGTGGAGCATCGCCAGCATAAAGGCTTGAACAACCGCGCCGAGAATAGTTATCAGCCGACGCGACGACGTGAGCGCGTCATGAAGCGCTTCAAGTCAGCGGGTCAGGCCCAGCGCTTCCTCTCCGTTCACGATCAGGTTGCAAACCTCTTCCGCCATCCCGCCCACACCAACTCCGCCGATCACCGCAAGGCCCGAGCCTTGGCCTTTACGACCTGGGCCGAGGTGACGGGCCTTGGTGCTGGCTTCTGACTCGATAAGTCCGTGGGGCTCTGTGACATCAGTCCGTTAACCTGACGGTGCCAGTCGATCAGTTGCCCGTATTTGTCGACGGCCCGAAACAGATATTTCCATTTGCCGCCCACACGGACGTATGTCTCGTCAACACGCCAGGAGGCAGAATGAGGACCTTGATACGGGCGGATCCGCTTCCCAACTTCCGGGGCATAGCGCTGCACCCAGCGGAAGATGGTGCTCGAGTCGACGCTGACGCCGCGCTCCTGCATCATCTCAGACAAGTCGCGATAGCTGATGCCGTACTTGCAGTACCAGCGCACGCACAGCAGGATGATCTCGACCGGAAAGCGGCGGCGCTTGAACAGAGACAACAGGGCGGCTCCTTGACGAACCGCCCCTCGTTATACGGCCGGGGTTAATGCAACAGTTCCCGGAAGGTAAACCCGGCATAAAAGAGGCTGACATCCGAGAAGCCGGCCTCGCGCATCAATGCTTCGTCCTGGTCAGGAGAGAGCACCGGCAATCGGCGACCGATCTCGGCGGCCACAGCCTCTGCCTTCTCGGCAGATATGCCCGAGGACGATGCAAAAGCAGCATAGCGTCTCAGCCAGAGCGCTTTTCCCTCCTGAGGGAAGCTGTGGTGCGCGACAATGAAGGGTGCACCAGGTTTCAGTCGCTTATGCACTTCCGACAACGTACGTAGACGCTCTTCGGCAGGAACGAGCGGCATGACACCAATCCTGCCAACAACCCGCAGGTGCCCGAACACTTTCGCAAGCCGCAAGGGTAATTCGATTCAGCAGCAGGACGGCACTCGAATTGCTCTCCAACGATTTCATGTGCCCAAGTGAACTCACGGAGCGCTCGACGGGGCAGGTTCACCCGCGGCGCTTAGCCTTGACGCCGTGAATTGAAGGTCAGCCGGCGAGATCAAAACCGAAAACTCGCGGCACCAGATCACCACGCTGTCAAACTGGGCGAGATCAACGCCATTCGGGATTGAATAGCGCTGGCTTCCCTTGAACGCGCGCAAGGAGCCGAGATCGACGAACTTGGTTCCTGTGACGTCCGCGGATCGACGCACCTGTTGCCTTGGAACCAGGTAGACGTGGAATGCGGGACCGGGACCAACCTCAAAGTCACCCTCGAGAAAAACGGTTCTCGGCGTGACGGTCACGCGTCCACGGCCATAGTGGATCGGATCCGCAGGATTCGCGTGTAAGAATTCACCTGTCGCAACCACCTTCTTTCGCTCCTTCTCGCTCAATGCATCCATCGCGATCGGAGGAGGAAAGACGAACGGGAAAAAGAAGAACCCGAGAGCCACTCCGGCACCGGTACCCAGGATGCCACCAACCAGAAAAGCAAGGAGAAGCTTGCGCATGATCAGAACTCCTCAAAATCGATACCCGTCGAAATCCCAGATACTCGGCCCGCCAGTCCACCGATCCCACGCTTCAAGCCGCTGTGACCATCACACCCGGTCGGGCCTCGTGCAGTATGAAGCCCTCGACAGGATCGAACTCGCCGGACCAGGGAGCCAGCTCAAGAACGCGGCTCGTATCGGCATATCCGGCCTCCCAGCGCTTGCGGATTCCCCTTGGGCTGAAGTCGACATCCTTCGTATGGTCCTCGCCGTCCAGCGGCGGCGCCAGCAACCGAACCACGTGCATTCGGGTCAGGCAGCCGTAGCTTGCCAGCTCCCTCACAGCCTCGGCCTTCTGCTCCTTCTCCGGCAGGCAGCGCATAAGCTCGGCAATTACGTGGCGGAGGCGATGGATCTGCTTCTGCCGCGCGATGTGAGTGACCGCGCGGCTCGAATATTGGATGTCCTTCTGGCGGCTCATGACCTGCCAGATCGTGTCCGGCTCGGGCCCTTGTGGGTTCCAGATATGGACCGCGAAGATGACCGAGTTTTTCCGCGGGTTGTCATCGAACACGGCCTCGACCGGCGTGTTCGACAGGATGCCACCATCCCAATAGAGATCCCCGTCAATCCGCACGGCCGGAAAGGCCGGGGGCAGAGCGCCGGATGCCATCACATGGCGGACATCGAGATCCATGTCGCGGTTGTCAAAGTAGCGCATCTCACTGGTACGCACATTGGCCGCTCCTACCGTCAGCCGCGTCTCCCGGCCGTTGATCCGGTCGAAATCCACGAGATCGGACAGCGTCCGGGCGAGAGGGGCCGTATCGTAATAGCCGGCAGCCTCTGATCCGAGGGGAACGTGAAGGCCGAGGAAAGCGGGAGGGTTGGGTCTGAAGAAGGCCGGAATGCCATGGGCAATCGTTGTCAGGTTGGTGGCCAGCGGCCCCACCAGCGGCCATGCTCCCAGCATCTCCACCCAGGGACTGTGCTGCATGCGCCCCCAGAACTCCTGAAGCCGCGCCAGCCGGTCCTCAGGGGCATTGCCGGCGATCAGGCTGGCATTGATCGCCCCGATTGAGGTGCCGATCACCCAGTCCGGTTCGATTCCGGCCTCATGGAGCGCCTGATAGGCGCCGACCTGATAGGCGCCAAGGGCGCCACCACCCTGCAGCACCAGGACGATCTGGCCGAGCTCCTTCGGGATCCGGCGCAGGCGGGACGGCACTGTCACTGGAAGCCTTTCTTCCGTGATCGCAGTCGCCGGCGTTCCTGTTCGCTCGAGTTCACTGATCATCGCCTGGTCGGACCCTTTGTCTGTCTCAAGGGCTTTGGGCGTCACATGTTTCGTCATAGCGATCTCCTCAATGAGCCGTCCAGCCGCCATCGACCGGGAGCGCAGCACCCGTGATCGAGGCGGCCGCGTCGCTCGCCAGAAAGGTGGCCAGGGCGCCGATTTCCGCGACGGTGGCGAACCGCTTGTTGGGCTGCTGCGCCAGGAGCACGTCCCGGATCACCTGCTCGCGCGGGATGCCATGTGACTTGGCTTGGTCGTCGATCTGCGCTTCGACCAGCGAGGTCGAGACATAGCCCGGGCAGATGGCGTTGCAGGTGATGTCCTGCTCCGCCGTCTCGAGCGCGACCACCTTGGTCAGCCCGACGATCCCGTGCTTGGCGGCCACATAGGCCGACTTGAAGGGCGACGCGACGAGGGCGTGCGCCGACGCAATGTTAACGATGCGACCCCAGCCCTGGTGACGCATAGCCGGAAGCGCCAGGCGAATGGTGTGGAACGCGGAAGACAGATTGATGGCGAGAACCGCATCCCATTTCTCGACCGGGAACTGGTCGATCGGACTAACATGCTGAACACCGGCATTGTTGACCAGAACGTCCAGGCGCCCAAAGGTCTCCAGCGCAAGGTCGACCATTCCGGCAATCTCGTCCGGCTTGGTCATATCGGCCGCCGAATACACAGCCCGACTGCCGGTCTCATCCTGCAGAGACCCGAGGGTGCCACGGACCTCTTCCGGCATGCCGAAACCGTTGAGGACGACGGAGGCGCCGGCGGCCGCAAAGGCGTGGGCAATGCCAAGACCGATCCCGCTGGTGGAGCCGGTGACGATGGCGACCTTGCCGCCCAGAACTCTCGCAGAACCGGTGGCTGGCTGGGCGAGGGCAACGTTCATGATGATCCTCCTGCATGTGGTGGTGACTCGTTCCGGTGGATTGACATCCAACCCGTTTGACGATGGCAGCGAGAGGCGTCGATCTGAAATGCCGGTTCGCTGCCGTTTTCATAGAAGGCTGCTATCGCGCCTTTTGGATCCGCACGTGCCTAGTGGAGAGCGGCCGGAACCGGGCGATCCCCTGCCGCGCTTGGTCCGGTCGTTTCGGCCGCTGTCCACAGCCGGACGGCCAGGAGTGCCGCAACGACGAGCGAGATCCCGACCCCGGTGACGCACGCGGCCCAGCCGAGACGATCGAACACCGGGCCCAGCACAGCGCTGCCGACGAGCCCGCCGAGAAAATACGAGGCGAGATAGAGCCCACTCGCTGAGCCCCGGTCCGTCGTGGCCGCATGGCTGACAAAGCCCGTCGCGGTCGCCTGGGCAAAGAAGGTGCCGATCGCCACAAGCATCAGGCCGGTCAGGACTGCGGAGAGGTTCGGAATGACAAGAAGCGGCAAGCCGAGCCCCGCAACGGCCAAGGATCCCCAGAAGGTGGGTCGGGTCCCGAACCGTTGCACCGCGCGATCCGCCAACAGGGTGGT
>NZ_JBVVAK010000285.1:3512-5152 GCF_055792825.1 Microvirga sp. GN3 | reverse complement strand
GGACGCTGCATCCGCAGCACCAACTCAATCAGCTCTTCCTTTGTCAGACGCTGCAAATCAGTGCGATCCATCGCCCCATGGAGTCAGGCATTGAGCCTGCTGACAAGGGCGTGGGTAATTACCGTTCCAGAGAGAGGGACGGTTCGCTTGGCGGCTCCTGCACGGACTTTAGGGACACGCCTGTCCGTCGAGATTTCTTACTCCCGGCGCTGCTCCGTTTGGCTGCCATCCGTCTTTCCCTGCCGATCAGAACGCCGATCTAGGCCGACAACGCGAGGAATGTCGATCCTGAACGATTGACTCATACGATGTACGATGTCATTCACTCGTACATCGTACGAGACGGTCATAGGGGCGATGGGTTAAAGTTCAATCCTGCCGGTCACGAGGATTCGGTGCTCCCGATCGTCAGAGCCGAGAGACAATCATGTCACGCGCAATCAAGCATCTGCTTATCGGAGGGCTAGTCATCATGACCATGGGCGTTCCCACTGCGACGACAGCAAATGAGAATGATCTCAAGCTGACCATCGTCAATCTGGAGGGTTCTGTGAGGTCCGGTCGCGACGGAACGTGTGAAGGCCCTCATCCGGAAGGACCTCATTGAAGCCGGATTGAGCGAAGCCGTGAGACGGGGATGGCGCTATGGGGATTGTAGGGAAGGCCTACTCCCGGAAGTGTGCAAGGCAGCGCTGGCCTCGGCATGTGGAACGCGATCCGTGTGCCTGATGGTGCCGACGGCGACGGCTCGGTGCCGATGATCGCGTTGAATACGGCCGGCCCGGTCACCGGAGAGCACCCGGATCTTTCCCGCTCCGGGACGCGGTGCAAACAGATGCAGGGCGGCGCGCATGGCGGCCGGCTCGGTTATGGCCATGCTGCAGGCGGTTGATCCTCTCATGAACTGTCGCTCCAGAAGGGACGGCGGGGCACCTCCCCACATCGCCAGATGCCGAACGTGACCATCTGTCGGCCGCACCAGGAGCACCGGCTGGCCGGAGTTGCGGCGGGCCGATCATGCGTGGTGTCGGCGGCGCTCTCTTGCGCCGTGATGGTCAGCAGTCTGCGACACAGTTCCAGCTTTTGGGCGCGATGGCCATTCGCGAGAAAGCCGTAATGTCGGATGCGGTGGAAGCCGTCCGGCAGGGTGTGCAGCAGGAAGCGCCGGATGAACTCGTGGGCATCGAGCGTCATGACCTTGGCCTTGCCGCGATGCCGATAGTCCTTCCAGCGGAACGCGACCCTGCCGTCGGCCAGACTGACAAGACGGGAATTGGCGATGGCGACGCGATGGGTGTAGCGGCCGAGATAGGTCAGCATCTGCCCGGGGCCACCGAAGGGCGGCTTGGCGTAGACGATCCATTCGACACGACGGACCTCTGCCAGCCGGCGGCGGAACGCGGCGGGCGCCATCAGCCCGGCGAGGTCGCCAAAGAAGCTCAGTTTGCCCGCGTCATAGGCGGCTTGCAGGTCCTGCAGAACCAGCCGGCGAAACAGGCGCGACAGGACCCGCACGGGCAGGAAGAAGCCGGGCCGGCACGCGATCCACTGCACGGCCCCGGATCGTCCGCTAGGCCCCGGCACGTCACCTAGCGCACGGCCGGGCCGAAGAAGGACGGGCACGCCCAGGACAGCGCGGA
>NZ_JBVVAK010000285.1:2894-3502 GCF_055792825.1 Microvirga sp. GN3 | reverse complement strand
TGATAATGCAGGTTCTGGCCCCAACTGTGCAGGACCGCGACGAGACCGATCTCCGCCCCCAGATGTTTGGGGTCAGCGGCGATGGTGAGCAGCGTCTCGGCCGCGGCCTTGAACAGGATGGCATAGACGGCGGCCTTGTTCTGAAACGCGATGCCGGCCATCGGCGCCGGCAGCGTGAAGACCACGTGGAAGTAGGGAACCGGCAGGAGGTCACCCTGCCGCGCGGCGAGCCAATCCCGACAGGCCTGTCCTTGGCACTTCGGGCCATGCCGATTGCGGCAGGAATTGTAGGAGATGCGGATTGTCCTGCATGAGGGGCATCCCTCCAGATGGCCACCGAGAGCGGCTGTCCGGCACAGCTCGATCGCGCTCATCGTGCGGCGCTCGACCCGCCCGAGATGACCCTCATGGGCCTGCCGATAGGCCTCGCCGTGGCGACGCAGGATGTCCGCCACCTCCAGTCTTGCCGACATGACGACGCCGGCTCAGTTTGGGGGAACAACCTCCAGCCTCAGACGGTCGAGCGGGCTCTCCGTGCGGCGAATGAGGCCGTTCGAGACCTTCGTCAGAGCTTGCCGGAGTAAGCGGCGTGCCTCTCGGGCGAGCTG
>NZ_JBVVAK010000285.1:0-2884 GCF_055792825.1 Microvirga sp. GN3 | reverse complement strand
CGGCGATCCACGCCGAGCGGCATGCCGAAGAGAGAACCTGCACATCGATTGGCGCGGTTGCGTCACGACCGCGAAACAGCCAGTCGTTGGGCTTTGCCAGCCGCCAATAGACCCGGAGGATGCGCAGAAGCTGCGCCGACAGCATGACGTATCGGTCCTTGCCGCCCTTGCCGTGCGCGATCAGGATGACACCGCGTTCGCTGTCGATGTCGCCGACCTTCAGGCCGACGGTCTCGGAGGCACGGAGGCCCGCGGCATAGGCCGTGGTCAGCGCGGTGCGCGTCTGCAGGCTGGGCACCGCCTCGAGGAACCGGACAACCTCATCCGCGCTCAGCACCACGGGCAGCTTGCGGGGCAAGCGCGCATAGGCAATCCGTTCTGGAATCTCGGCATGGCCCAGTGTCACGCCGTAAAAGAACCGCAGCGCGCAGACCGTCTGGTTCAGCGCCGACCATGAGATCCCCTTCGCCACCAGATGCACCTGGAAGGCGCGGACATCTTCCAGGCCAAGCCGAGCCGGGGACCGGCCGAAATAGCGCGAAAACTTCGCTACCGCGTGGATGTAGGATCGCTGCGTGGCGGGCGACAGATTGCGGACCGTCATGTCCTCGATCATACGACGGCGCAGAGGGCTCAACTCGACCATCTTGATCTCCTGTTCTGGAATTGCGCTTCAACAGCCGCAATCCTTCAAAACAGAAGCATCATCCGCATCCCCGGGCACCAAATGCCGCGTCAGCGGCTTCGTTCAATCCCCAAAACCTCTATGACCCATCGCCGAATGGCTACAGCACTGCGGTGATCGTGCCCAGTGGAGCGAGGGTGGCCTATATTTCAGGGCAGGGCGGCCAGGACAGCACGGGAGGCTTGTCGCCCGACTTTGCCGTCCAGGTTGAGCAAGCCTATGCAAATTTGCGCACCGCCCTCGAGGCGCTCGGTGCAAAGCCGGATCAGGTCGCCAAGCTCACGGTCCTCGTGGTCGATCACGATATGTCCAAGCTTGAGGTGCTGACCAAAAACGTCAAGGCAATGTTCGGCGCAGCGCTGCCGGCGCAGACTCTGATGCCCGTCCCCAAGCTTGCCATTGACCCCATGCTCTTCGAGGTCGAAGCCGTCGTTGTTCTGGAATAGGGCGGTGTCGATCAGGGCTGTTCGGGTTGCCGAATCCTCGCGAGGGCGTGTAAGTACCTGCCCTTGCAAAGATGAAAGTCGGGTCATGAAAGAACAGGCAACAGTTCAAGACCAGCCGCTTGCCGGACGCCGTGAGTGGATCGGGCTCTGCGTTCTGTCGACCGCCTGTCTGATCTACTCGATGGACTTGTCAGTCCTCTTTCTGGCGATGCCCGCCATCGTCGCAGATCTCGATCCATCGGCATCAGAGCTTCTCTGGATCAACGACATCTACGGCTTCATGGTTGCGGGCTTCCTCGTGACGATGGGCACGCTTGGCGATCGGATCGGCCGTCGGCGCGTGCTGCTCATCGGGGCCTTCGCTTTCGGTTTGGCGTCCGCACTGGCCGCCTTTGCAAGCACAGCTCAGCAGCTCATCATTGCTCGCGCGTTGCTTGGGATCGCCGGCGCGACCATTGCTCCGTCGACCCTGTCCCTGGTGGTCAATCTCTTTCAGAACGAGGCCGAGCGGAACCGGGCGATCGGCATCTGGGGCTCCGCCTTCGCCTTGGGTGGGTTGGTGGGACCTCTGATCGGCGGGGTGCTGCTGCAATACTTTCATTGGGGATCGGTGTTTCTGATCAACATCCCGATCATGCTCGCGCTGCTGGTCGCTGCGCCCTTCCTGTTGCCGGAATATAAGAATGAGGGCGGCGAAAGGCTTGATTTGCTCAGTGTGGCATTGTCGCTTGGGACCGTACTGCCGATCATCTACGGCTTCAAACATATGGCAGCCGATGGCTTCGCGCCGCGCCAACTGTTGGCCATTGCGGCCGGTCTGCTGGTCGGCGTGCTGTTCGTGCGCCGCCAGAAAAGCCTCGCGCATCCGCTGATCGACCTCCGCCTGTTCCGCATCCCGGCCTTCACCGCCTCGCTGATCGTCAATCTGGCTGGCGTGTTTTTCGTGTTTGGTGTGTTCCTGTTTCAGAACCTGTTTCTGCAACTGGTTCTTGACCTGGCGCCGCTCGAAGCGGCCTTGTGGTCTGTGCCGTCCGCGCTCGTCTTCACGATCATGTCGTTTCAATCACACCGATTCACGAACCGGCTTGGGCCGGTCAAGACTGTCCTCCTGGGTCTGCTCGTCAATGCCGTCGGCGTCTCCGTGATGGCAGCCGCCGCGTACGCCGAGAGCCTGGTCGGCGTCCTTGCAGCAAGCATGCTGGTGGGTCTCGGCTTCGTGCCGGTTATCCTCACCACGACAGGCCTGATCGTGGGGACCGCGCCACCGGAGCAGGCAGGTTCGGCCTCCGCAATCTCTGAAACAAGCGCAGAGTTTGGCGGCGCGCTTGGCGTCGCTCTTCTTGGAAGCCTTGGAACGCTTGTCTATCGCATGACGATGGACGGCGTAGACCTGAGTGGGCTGAACACAGCCCAGCAACTGGCAGTTTCTACCACGCTTGCCGGCGCGGTTGAGACGGCCAAGGCGATGGGCGAATCCACACCGGTATGGTTGGAGGTGGCACGGAGCGGCTTCTCGCTGGGCTTTGCGGCTTGCTGCGCTCTCGCCTCGATCACGCTGCTCGGTCTGGCCGCTCTTGCTCACAAGATCTATTCCAGCGCTCATCTCGAAGGGGACGCGGCGATGCCTCACTAATGATCGTCACGGGATTCCGGTAACGGAGAGACCTGCATGGCGGAAGAAGCGGACGATCATTTCGGGGCGGCGCTTCAGCCGGCCGAACTCGCGGCGGGCGAGGCGATGCAGGTCGTCGAC
>NZ_JBVVAK010000284.1:0-5198 GCF_055792825.1 Microvirga sp. GN3 | reverse complement strand
GCGACTGGGTGCTCAAGTTCAATGCTCAGGGACCGGACGGTCTCATCGACCGCAAGCCGCCGGGCCAGCCCTCCCGGCTCACTGATGCCCATCGATCAGCCCTCACCGCCATGATCGAAAGCGGACCCCTTCCGGCCGTGCATGGGGTGGTGCGCTGGCGACTGGTCGATCTGATCCAGTGGCTCTGGGATGAGCACCGCGTGCCAATCTCCAAGCAGACCCTGAGCCGGGAAGTGCGCGCGCTCGGCTATCGCAAGCTGTCGGCCCGCCCGCGTCATCACGCCAAGAGCGATGCCGCCGTGGCGGCTTTTAAAAAGACTTTCCCGCGCGTGTGGCGGAAATCGCGACCCACGAGGCCAACGGCAAGCCGCTAGAGATCTGGTTTGCCGACGAGGCGCGCATCGGCCAGAAGAACAAGATCACGCGGCGTTGGGCCAAACGCGGCACGCGTCCCTCGGCCCCGCGGGATCTGCGAACCGCCTCCACCTCCATCTTCGGGGCGATCTGCCCGGCGCAAGGCAAGGGAGCCGGCCTGGTGCTGCCCCGTTGCACGACCGAAGCGATGACACTGCATCTGGCCGAGATCGCGCAGGCGGTGGCGCCTGGGGCACACGCTGTGTTGCTGTTGGACCGGGCGGGCTGGCATGTCTCGCGCAAACTGCAGGTGCCGGCCAACATCACTCTGGTGCCGCTGCCGGCGAAAGCGCCCGAGCTGAACCCAGTGGAGAATATCTGGCAGTATCTGAGGGAGAACTGGATCTCCAACCGGATCTTCACATCCTACACGGATATTCTCGATCACTGCTGCGCGGCCTGGACCAAGCTCGTCGACCAGCCTTGGACCATCATGTCCATCGGCTTGCGTGATTGGGCACACGGGTTCTGATCAGGGGGACTTGGTATGAGATGGGCGGACCACGCGGGGACGATGGCGCCAAGAAGGTGAAAGGCCGCAAGCGCCATCTTCTCGTTGATACGCAAGGCGAACTGCTGAAGAACAGCGTGCATCCAGCCGACATCCATGACCGCGCCGGAGCCGAGATTGTGTTGTCTGACCTGCAGCATCTGTTTCCGGCCATTGAACTGATGTGGGCGGATACCGCCTATCGTGGGCTGAAGGACTGGCTTCAGTGGGCATTGGGCTGGAGATTATCCATCCCGCAGCATTGGTGGACCGGCGGTGTCTGGACACGGATCGGCGCGGAGCCGCCAATCCGACCGCGTGGCTTTCAGGTGCTCGCGCGAAGATGGGTGGTCGAGCGAACGATCGGTTGGCTCACCACCAATCGACGGCTGGCCAAGGACTATGAGCGCTTCGTCGAAACCGGCGTGATTCTGCTCTATCTCGCCATGAGCCGCATTCTGCTGCGGCGCCTCACACGCAAAGGCGAAAGATAATTGCTCACCATCCTCTTAGTGAGCCACCCTGAGGCAGCCTCGATACAATAATGGATTTGAGAAAGCATGTGTCGGACGAATACCAACTCAAACTGCGCGCTAGTACCGGCTTGGCGGCCTTCCGTCGGAACGTTGCCCCTTATGTATCGCGGTGATCAACAGGAGCGCTAAGACCCCCACTACGACAAGCTGCACGACGTAAAACTCATGTGTTAGCCAAGGCCCTTGCGTCATGAAGAACCGTTGATCTGCGAAGCTGTTCTGCGGGTCAGGGATCTTGCCATAAGGATGGCCACCGATCGGCAGCCAGACACGCGAGACCAGCAAGCATAATGCGCCGAAGGCCAGCAGTGCACCCGCGCTCAGCTGCGGCACCCTGTCCTGGAGCGCTCGGCCGGCAACAACTCCGACAAAGGGCCAATAGAACATCAGGTGACGGGATTCGGTCTCAATGCCCTGTGCCGCTCCCACTGTAAGAACAGCGACAAGACCATAGCCCCATTCCGCTCCTAACCGAGAGATCCGGGGCCACAGCAATATGGCAACCAGCAGAAGTGGACCGAAATACATGATGTTGGTGACCAAAAACCTTCCGGGCGCTACAATGCCATGGGTGAGGATAGCCCAGAGGGCGAAATCTCCAATGTCCGCCATCCTCGGGATCGGCTGGAACAGGTAGTCCCGCACTACCGGGAAAAGACTGATGAACAGCGCAAGCCCGATGAGCAGTGCGAGGCGCAGCGATGACCAGATCGTCGCGAGCGACATCTTCGTGGCCACGGCGATAAAGGTGAAGGCGGCGCCGAGGTAGAGCACAAGAACCGCGTAACTCAACGGGAGTAGTTGCGTCAGGGGCTGAGTGGTCATCCCCCCAGGCGTGATGTAGTTCCCCTCGCGCAGCCTGAGGTAACTGGCAGTGCCCAGACCTGCCGCCCCCAATAGAGCAAGCCCGACACGCCAAGGCTGAGCAATGCCGTCGTTGCCGCTGTCCTGCACATCGACCTGCCGAAAAACCAGAAGGCAAGCGGCCGGCAGAACGGCCGACGGCCAAGTGAAGAAGACACACGCGAAGGCAACAATCATCCAGATGAGCCGCCGTGCTAAAAACGCGTAGAGCAGCGCGCAGCCCTCTGCAAAAGCGGTCACGTCGGTCAGCACTGGATAGTAGGCCGGGAACTTGAGCAGGGCGAAGGAGGCTAGGAGGCCGATAAGAGTAAACGCAATGAACTCATCCCGCATGCCGAGCAGACGACCGCTCTTGATCAGCCAATAGGCCGACAGGCCAATGCAGATTGCGTTCCAAAGAGCGAAGCCTGCAATTGCCAGCTCCCGCGGCGCCTGCACTGGATCTGCGAACAGACGCAGAGGCAGCCCAACAATAACTGACGGCAAGAACCGTTGGAACAGGTAGCCTGACTGACTTTGGAGGAAGAAGTGGTATGGCGAGCGTGCGATCCCGACATAAGGTACACCGTCATATCCCATGCCGTCGTAGGCTTGGATCTTCTCGGACAAAAGGAAGAAAACCGCCAATCCAAGGAACAGTCCAAGTCCAACGATGATTGGCGAACGCAACGGTTTAATGCCCACGGTACCGTCTCTCTTCACTCTCTTAAATTCACGACGGGTCCCCATATAGCGCATGAGTCGACATAGTCGTGGTATCCTCGTAGTCGATGTAAAGAAAAAGCCGCCTAGAGGCGGCCGTCATGTAGTTCAGCGGCAACGCCTACTCGGCGGACCGCGTCCGCTCAGCATAGCAGAGCAACTCCCCAGTTTTGCTTCTATCCGGCCCTGACTCCAGCAGACCGGCAGTGACCAGCCCGTCACAGTGTCGATTCCAGACCACCCGATCAACCCAGGCTGACAGCCCGAATCCGATCGCGATGTTGACGATCAAACAAAACACAACAAAGGCGATGCCCTTGATCGGCCAGCGATCGGCGCTATCAGACAACGTCATATTGTTAACTTATTTCATATGCGATTGAGAGTGATAGCCCATCCTCTCATGCCACGCAAAGGCATTTTGTTGCGATCTTAGGTAACCCCTGTCATGACGGCCACTTTGCGCTCCGATGAAATCAGGTTCTCGTCCACCAGCTTTTGTAAGCCGAGCTCAGTGCGCGGGTCACCAAGATCGATGTAATGAGCGCCGAGCGCCTTATCGTAGCTGCGCAGTCCCGAGGCCAACCCCGTAGCCGATGGAGCAGGCAGCCCTGTCGCCTGCTCCATCAGCTCGTCAAGCTGCTCATCGCTGATCCCGACTGCCCAAGACAGCATCGGCACGGACACGCCGTTTTCCGTCGTCGCCTGCCCTGCCACGGTTCCGTCCGGTCCCGCGAACACGATGCGTAGACGTGACCCAGTCAGTTCAATGGGGGCTCGATCTTGGTGATAGGGTCAATTGCAGGATCTTTGCATGGAAGCGCCAGTCCGCCTTCAAGTTAAATGTCGGGACCTTCATAAGGGCTTCGGGTAAGGGGGCTGCTCCAGAGGGCGGTTTGCTGGTTTTCTATAATAGAGGTGGCGATTGACAGAGGGGCTATCGCGGGTTCAAGTGTGATCCGTCCCTGTCTCAGGAACTTACTAATGAAATCCAACCTGATTTTTGATCTCGGCATGCATGAGGGGCATGACACCGAGTTCTATCTCAAGAAGGGTTTCGATGTGGTCGCGGTTGAGGCGAACCCTATCATGGCCGCGAAAGGCCGCGAGAAGTTTGCGGACGCCATTGCTCGCAGGCAGCTAACGATTGTCGAAGCCGCCATTTACGAGAAGGAAGGCACGATCCCGTTCTACGTCAATGAGACGGTGAGTGATTGGAGCTCGGCCTATAAGACATTCGGAGCCCGCCCAGGGACAGATTTCAAGGAGATCCAAGTCCAAGCCGTGGGTTTCCGCGAGATCCTCGACCGCTTCGGATGCCCCTACTATATCAAGATCGATATTGAGGGCGCCGACAGCCTTGTCTTTGATGACCTGGCACAATTCGGGGATCTGCCGAAGCACATTTCAGCCGAGTTCGGCCCCTTCCCTTTGATGGTGAAAGCTTTCAATCTCGGCTATCGGCGCTTCAAGTTGGTCAATCAGGACTCCAACCGCTTCTCACGGCTGCCCAAGCCGCCCTTAGAGGGGCAATTCTGCGAGCATGAGTTTAACGGACTGATGAGCGGCCCCTTTGGGGAGGAGGCACCAGGTCCCTGGATGCCCTTTGAGGAAATTTCGAAGACATTCCTCTCTATTGTGGATATCCGCAGCCGCTACCCGCATTTGTTCCCGAATGCGTGGTTTGACTTCCACGCCTCCATCTGAGTGGAGGCCGCCGTTGCGCATGCTGTTGCTGATCGAAAGTGATGATGTCTCGCAGGTTATGGGGTCATAGTGAAGCGATAATCTAAACTACTCAGGCGCCTGTCGGGTATGGGACCAAAAACGGTTGCACCTAGATCCTGTCTGACGGCCTAATTGTGCGCAGGTACTGGCGCATGAAGGCGAGCTTCACCAATGCGGCGAAGTTGACCGCGAGCTTCTCGTGCCGGGTAGCAATGGATCGGCAGCCTTTCAGCCATCCCACACAGCGCTCAATCACGTTGCGTCTGCGGTAGAGATCTGGATCGAACGCTCGCGCAGCCCTTGCCCATGTTGCCGCCGGTGCGAGGTGGAATGACGGGGCGAAGTAATTACCCACGCCCTTGTCAGCAGGCTCAATGCCTGAATCCATGGGGCCATGGATCGCACTGATTTGCAGCGCCTGACGAAGGAAGAGCTGATCGAACTGGTGCTGCGGCTGCAGCGGC
>NZ_JBVVAK010000283.1:0-5212 GCF_055792825.1 Microvirga sp. GN3 | reverse complement strand
GTGGATCGCCGCATGCTCAGCAGCGGTCATCTCCCGTAAGCAGACTGGTGCCATGGCTCGCCTCCGCCAGCAGGTCAGAAGGGGCTGCCATTATACCCCGCAACCTGCCGGATGCACCACTAAGGCCACAGTGGGATGGGGTACGCCGACGATTGATGCCGAGCCTGTCGTTGTTCTCGCTTGGCAACGAAAACCTGCCGCAAAGTTCTGCAAAACGTAGACCTGTGCGTTCCTCTGCTGCGTAACAGAACAACTAGCGTTCCCAGTCACCCCCCCCTTTCCTGTCCACCCGAACGGATCAGACCACGTGAAAGACCTTCTCAAAAAACTCTTTGGACTTGGGCTCTCGAAAGACGCCATCATTGCTCCCCACGGTGCGATCCTCACACTCGGTGAGGACCGCCGGGGCGTTCCTCACGGCACGACCCGGAACGCCAATACCCTCCTCCTCGGAGCCAGCTCGCGCCAGCGGGTGGAGAGGGTGATCGTCCCGACCCTTCTGCGGGGCACATCGGCCAGCTACATCGTCGACGACCCGACCGGGGAGGTTTACGACCTCACCGCTGCCACCCGCGCCAAACTGGGACCCGTCTCGCGCATTCGGTGGCACAACGGGAGTTCGTATAATCCACTCGCTGACATCAATCTGGGCACCGATCTGGAGACCCGCTCCCGGCGGCTGCGCAACGTCGCAGAAACGTTCATCACCCAATGGCCAGACGGATCCGACAGGATCCCAGAGATCAAAACGAACGACGGCAACGACACCATCGAGCAGGAAGCGATCTCCGCTCTCTGGGGCCTTCTGGAGCTCGCCACCGCGCAGGCCGCAAACGCCGGCGGACTGCGCCTGGTCGAGCCGACCTTGACGGGACTGTGCACGGTCCTCATCGAGCACCGTCTTGACGATACAGCTGGTGATTATGTTGTCGCCGCCGACAACTCCGGGAGCCCGAGGGCACTGTTCGAATTGCGCGCCTACGCGGCTCTTTCCGATGAGCGCCGTCGGGTGATCCACGACGCGATCGTGCAACGGCTGGGGGCCTTTCATACTCCCGAGACGTCCTGGGCCTCCGGCGATCCACGCGGCCAGTGGGCGGCGCACCGGAACATCAGTACCTCTGAGGGGGTCGAGATCAGCGGCCCGGCAACCGTTTATGTGTGCTGCCCGACCCGACATGGCCAGCATGCCGCGGCCTACAATCTCCTGACACGCCTCCTGTGGCAGCAGATCATTGATGAAGCAATTCATAGCCGCAGCGAACAGGCCGCTGACAAGCCTCAGCGGCCTGCTGTGTTCATCTTCACAAACACCGATCAGGCCGAGCCGATCTCGGGAATGACGGCGCTGACTGCGGCCGCCAAGAAGACCGACCTCTCCATCCTCGTTTCCGCTGACGATGCGGCATCTCTTGACCGACTCTATGGACCGGCCAATGCTGTCGCTCTCAAGGCCGCGATGGACCTGGAACTCGATTTCGATCCAGCCGCCACCCGATTCATGGTCAGAGGACCTGAAAAGCCCGTCCTGCGGCCTTCCCAGGCAATGGGATCCTTTCTCCTGCCCGCGCCCAGAGATTTTTAGAAATCTGCGCCAGGGATTTTCCGCATCTGACATCTCTGGCGCGCGTTCTGCAGGACGTCCTCGTCCGGCCTCAATCCACCAAAAGATCTTGGAACCGCCAATTGGCCGGAATCTGTCGCAAATCTGGCCAAGCGCCGGAACAAGACAGAGTTGCCTATGATTGTCCCTGCGGCGAGAGGAGCAAACTGCTCCGCGAGTGATGGTGGCCGGCTGCAGGCATATCTGGCTTGCTGGCGATGGGGCTGAGCAAGAATGCGTCGATCTTTGATCGAGTTTCGAAGCAAAAACTCCGTTTCGCTTTTGCTCTGCAGGCTGTTGTCTATTACCACTCAGTATGACAACAACTGTTGCTCTCCCGGGAAGCCGCAGTGGTTCTCATCCAGTTGGTTCCACGTCGTCGGGAGAACATTCGAAGATTCCTATTCCAGTCAGGAAGTAAATGGACGCACAGAGATGCCCTACACTCTCTCTCGGCTTGCACCCGGCAGCTACGACGTGCTGCGCGATGGGGTGATTATCGCCAGCCTGGTGCGCAGCGGTGAAACCAACAGAGCGACTTGGACCGTGGAGCTTTTGATGGATGTGCATCCACGGAGAAGACCTGCGCCTTTCACAGCGACAGAGCACACCTTCGGCAGCCTGGAGGAGGCTCAAAGGTGGCTGGGAGGAGCCGAACTCCAGGACACAGAGACCCAAGGCTAGAATCCAGAGAACCGTGGAAGATGTCAAAGCAGACCCATTCGATCAGACGGGAACAAGAGGACAGAGGTGATGCGCTTGAGGCATACCTCCTCGAACACGCCCCCGGCTTGCGAGAGCACTATGCGGCACAGCACAGCGCCTTCAGCCAGTTGGAGGACGATGCTTACGCACGCCATCGTGATCCAACGCCAGACGACATAGCGGCGGCTGAAGCGGCGGAGGCTGCCCTCCCGTCCAGGAAGAGGACCGAGGCTCAATTGCGCCGAAGCTTTGCCCCTTTGGCCGTCCACCTGCCAAGCGAGATCAAGCGCAAACGGAAACGCTTCGTTCAACAGGGCCAGTGGGCCTGGAACAGAGCCAATCCTACGCCTCTGACATGGGAGCTGGAGCGAGCTCTCACGGCAGAATTCATCAAGATCATTGGGCGCTGACCGCTCATCAGACTGCTTCCCCACACCTGGCCACTTCCTACTCAGGCTTGTCCCCGCACGATAAGGGCGCAAGGCTCCCTCTAGGGCCTCGACTCCTCAGCGATGGCGGAGTGCAGGCCTTGGAGCCACCCGGCGATGTCGGATGAATAATGCGCCACCTCCATCACGAGCAGCGCAAGGTCCTCATCCGTCGGGGCTGGGGCACCCTTCAATCGCGACAGGAGCTTCATGACCGCTTGATCACGCGTGGGTTCCGGAGGGTCTGCGGCCCAACCGATGCTGGCCTTGTTGACGGCGAGCTTGAAGCGCTCCCCGCTCTGGAAGCGGGCATCAACAATCCACCCGTTCCCGCTCGGGCTCAGGTCGGCGACGGTGAGGGATGGAGTTCTGATCCCGACCTCGGGTTCAGAATGATTATCGGACACCTCCAGCACTTCCCGCAGCCCCTCGATGAACTGTTCGATGCTCGTCGCGGACCGGGCCAGTGTCTCCATCCCATAGATGACCTGGTTGAGGCTGGTGAACGGATAGCCTGGTGCCCCCACTCTGTCGGCGCTCCAGTGAAAGATGGATGACAGCCTCTCGGCGATCTTCCCATCATTAGGGGCCACGCTGACGCTTGTGCCGCCCTTGCCGGCTGTCACCGTCACCGTCCTGTCATCCGGGAACACGATCCGGAGCCTGAGGAGGTCACCATCGATGACCTTGGTTGTGAGCGTCACCGGATGCCTCCTTTCGCCTCACGGTCTCGACGGCGACGGTATACCCGTCCAGCGGAGCCTTGGACAACACGGGTTCATCTTGGGATTCGATGGCTTGCCCCGATGCAAGCTGCGACAGAGCCATCCTCAGAATGACACCTGCCCAGAGCGGCCTTGGGCTCCGCTTTGGCTGTGACAGGGCGAATACGTCGCGATCGTCATGTGCCATGTGAGCAGGATGACCGACTTCATGCACTTGCCTGGGCGGCTCCGGATCGAGACTGAGGAGCCTCAGGATCAAGTCAATCAGCCCCTCGGTCTGACCGAGGGCCAGACGAAACACCACAGATCGAGGGCCTGCGACCGGTGAGGACCAATTCGCTTCAACAAGGCCCAGGTCAAAGGACAAGGTGAAGAGGCGATGGCCTCCTACTTGAGGTATGCTGCCTTGCGGTCAAACGCCGTCCTGCGTCAGAGATCCCACCAGTGCGCTCATACACAAGGCGTCTTGGTCCGCCAAAGGAGGTGTGCTCAATGCCAGGAGCATGCCGCGTTCCAGTGCTCTCAGCACGTTCGGCATGGCCTCGACGAAGGCCGTCCTGCTGGTCTTCCCCCGGAGACGACAACTTCCTCTCAAGGCATGCACAAACCTCGCAAATGAGATCGGTGGCCGTCGCCAACTCGGCTTCGTCGAACTCGAAACAGCCCCAGCGATCAACGGTTGCGCCCGTGGCGTGGGAGTAAATCTCAAGCCAGAAGGGTGGCTCCGCCGGAACAGTTCCCGCCGGGCGGGCACACTCGGTCAACCGCACTTCGAGGGCACCAAACCGCGCCAGTGTCGCACGGCGCGAGCCATCGGCCCGCTCCGGGGTGACGGCTAATTGCGCGTAGGTGCAGAGAATCCGTTGCTCGATCTCGTCAGTGTCAAGGAGATCGGCTGCACGGCGGTGCAGAGGCTGCAAGGGATGCAAAATGAATCTCTCCGTTAGGTCAGGCCCGGCGACCTGAACCGTGCCAAACGCACGCTCTTGCCTGACGAGACCGTCTGCTAATTGAACGAGATGGCAAGCCAGAGAACCAGGAACGCGAGCGAACTGGCGACAGCAGCTCACTCTGACCCTGTCAGGGCGCCTGAAGCGCGGCTTGAAGACTTGCGCGGGACCATGTCTCTGTCACAGGCTATCAACGTCTTGAAACGGGACGCCTCGGCTGCGCCAAGACGCAGTCTCCGAGGCTATGCTGCATTGCAGCATTAGCAAGTTTGATCTGCGGGATGCTGCTATGCGCTGACTACATGCTCTCGCATGACGTTCCACAGAGGTCGATCATGCCGAAACTCGGGTGCTGTAGCGATCTCATGATGGTCACGGCGAGCCCAGGGAGTAGGACTCTCTTGATCGATGCTGACCTTGAAGGATACCAGTGCTGTCCCCTCACCGTCAGGGTTCAGGAACATCGATGCTGTGGGCGAGGGTCAATGGTTGTGATGGTCGTGTAGGTGTAAGGCAACAGCCGCTCGAAGCTGCGGCGCACCGTGCCGTAGCACTCGCACGAAGCTCTCTCCAGGCCGGTACGATCCATGACGGTGATCACGCCCCGGCCCTGCCGGATCAGTCCCGCCTCCTGAAGCGCCCGCGTGATGCTGCTCACCGTGGAGCGCTGTACGCCCAGCATGTCGGCCAGGAACTCGTGCGTGAGCGGCACGGTGTCCCGATCGAGCCGGTCGTGCATGCTCAGGATCCAGCGGCAACAGCGCTCCTCGACGCTGTGGACTGCATTGCAGGCCACATTCT
>NZ_JBVVAK010000282.1:0-5260 GCF_055792825.1 Microvirga sp. GN3 | reverse complement strand
GCGAAGCGGCCGTGCGCACCGTCGTCGATACGGCTCGGCTCACGCCAAGTGTCACCGTCTTCGGCACCATTCTCGCTACCGTCAGCGCCTGAAACCAGCCTCAGCAACGGCGTGGGTAATTACATAAGCCTCGCGGCTACGGAGCCGTTTGAGATCCTGTTCTGTCCACGGGCAGCAGGCAGTAGAGAATAATCATCCTCACCCTTCGTACAAGACGAAGGTTGTCATGCAATACGTAGGGGAATTTTGCCTCTTCCCTTCGCCAAGGCCGAAGGATGGCTACAAAACATCCGCATTGTGCCGCATCCGCCGATAGGTCAAGAGGAGGAAGAAGTTGCATAATCGGATGTGAAAATTGGCTTCTGGAGGCAAAATGTCCAACGGCCCAGTTGGGAGGGGAAACAGTTTTATTGACTGTTGTTTTGAGCCTTTTGACCGGATCGTTGTAGGTAAACACAGCAACATGCTTGTTGGGCTGGTCAGGTTGGGAGCGTTTATCCTTGCCGTCCTTGTCATCTTTGGACTGTTCTTTGCCTTCATCCGGTAGCGGCAAAAGTAGACCGCGTTGCGCGTAACGGGAAATCTGTAACGTTCCGCCGACCCGAGGTCATATACCGAGTCTCGTTGGTCGAAACTCATGTGCCTAGTCGCGGAGGACGAAGTCTAATGCCTGCGGATGCGGCCATGCTATATTGCTCCAGCCCCATTAGCGTGGGAGGATCAAATGGCAGCCAACAGGCACGCGTCGTACGCTGGGGCTGGATGCCATGCACCGGTAGGCGCAGGATTACGGTTACCCGACATTACCCTCGCCGCCGTTCTCGCCAGCGCGGTACTCATTGCCCCGAGCCCCGTCGAGAGCCACGATATTTACGTCGGCGTCTACACCAGGCAGGGGGTGCCGTGCTGCGACGAAAGCGATTGCGTAGCCGCCCCGTTCCGGGTCACACCGGACGGTGTCGAGATGCTCGTGCGGGGTGTCTGGATCAGTGTTCCGCGCTGGTACATTCAGTACCGTGCCCTGCCGGGGGACACGACGCCTCACAGAAGTCACTGGTGCGGCGCGCTTCACCTCGTGCCAACAGATGGCGTGAACACGATGACCCGCTGCGCGATTCTGCCGCCGCATGCCTTGTAGGCACCCGCAGAGATCGCGAACAAGCTCGCGCAGGAGCTTGCGGGGCGATGTCGTGAGCACCTGGGGACGGCGGGACAAGTAAGGACAGGGACCCGCCAAGTCTGCGCCACACCCAAAAGAGTCAACCCTTCAGAGACTTGGTATGAGCCGCGGCCTAAAACCTGCCCACACGGCCCTCAGCACACCTACGGCGCTCTGTGATGGTGCGGCGGCTTCGGGCGCTACTGCCGTTTGACGCGCGTGGACAGCTTTTGTGGGAGGCCAAGCCTCCCCTTTCACAAAGTCGCCGCCGTCGCTCAAGGCACCGGCGACATGCACACCTAAGTAGGGCAGGGTGCCCGTATCAATTCGCAAATTGCGCGTAAGCGCCTTTATGGAACACGTTCCAAGAGAGGGATAAGCCAGCGCCGTTCTTCACGCCTGGAGAACGCTATCCTCGATGATCTCAACGGTGGAGGATATCGGCCGGATACGGTTCGATGGGGGCGTCCAGCACAGGCGTTGTCGCGAGCCTGTAACGCCTCGCGGTGGTCTCCTTCCACCTGATTCAACAGTTCGCCAGAAATGGCGCATGACTCACGATTGTTATCTGCGTACGTGAGCGTCGCCTCCGCGACCAAGGAGGCACGATGCAAGGCTTCGCAGCGATCCGATTGCGGCGTTCTCATCGCTTGTTTCCAGGCTTCTGAGGCGGCGTTGCGCAGCCGCAGGTATTGTTGGCACGGCGTCTGCGCTACGGCCTGCACCGTCAGGCCGACCAACGCGACCATTGTGAAGGCTGCCACTCCTTGCAGCGTCATGAGTTGTCCTCGCAAGCGTTCGCTTCACCAGATACGCGACAACGCAGGCGGAAATTAGTCTCATCAGAACCGGGCGGATATATGGCCACACCTAGTCACATGGGCCGCCAATTACCTCCTTACATGGAAGGACTACCTGTCGCCGTGTGATCTGCAGCAACTGGGCTGCTTCGCGCACTGTAATCCGCCCCGCCACGACGTCCCGCAGAACGTGAACCCGATCGATCTCCGCCCGGCTCATCGCGATCACCGTCATCAGACCCAATCTCCCCAGGACCATCACCCGGGAAGAGTGACATTTGTAACGGGGAGAGGGGTGACCTTTCTAACGGGGTTCTACACGTCAATTGCGCAGAACGGGCCGTTATGGAATAGGGGCAATGAAACGAGTGGCTGGATGGTCGTATAGCGGCATCTGATCCCGCATGCAAAAGCCCGCCTCAGAGGGTGAGGCGGGCTGGTGCGAGCTTTGAGACAGCACTTTGCCGGATTGTGGCCATCCTATGCGGGCGGCCACAACTTGTAGACGCCACCAAAGGATGCCTCACGCCTTCCGCTAACCGCTTGTCACATCTGCGCTTGCTGTTCGAGTTTGCCTCAGCTTTTTGCTGAAACGGCCCATTGGTCCGCCTCACCCTTAAAAGTGCCGATTTGCTAGTCTGGATGGAAGGCCAGAGCGGACGTTCAAATGCAGCCGCTCGACGTCGCAGGTTGACCGAGGGTGTGTCAAAACTCGAACACGCCCCGCCTCGACGAACTATTTGTACAAGTTCACGCTCCTGTACCGGAGATTTCCCGGTCTATCGGGGCGTACAGGAAATTAAATTGCTCTATGGAGCGGCCCGCCCGCGTTTTAGCACACCCTCGACCCAAAGCAGACCAAGGCTCACTCCACCGGAGGTGAGGCGGCAGGGGACGCTCGCGCTCAAGTTCCAAGCATTCACGTGCCTTGGCGGGTAATTAAAATGGGATCGCGCAGCGACTGTCCCGGAACACGCGTAACGGGTATAAGCATGATAGCCGTCCCGTTCGTAGCCTACAACGTATTACCATTGCCATTCCGGAAGTGGCGAGGCTGCCTGGCATGTCGAGCGATTGCGCCCCTGCTCCGCACCGATCGGCCTTTGCCGAGGTGAACGGCATCAAGCTCCATTATCTGGACTGGGGTGGTGACGGACCACCGCTCGTTCTGGTCCATGGAATCGGCGACAATCCGCACGTCTTCCAAGATCTCGCAGCCTGCCTGCGCGCCGATTTCCGCATCATTGCCAACGCCCGGCGCGGTCACGGACGGTCGGATGCCCCGCCTGGGCCTTACGATGGCCCGATGCTGACCGAAGACCTTCACCAGCTTTTGAACACGCTCGGCATTCAGCAGGCGCACCTGCTGGGATGGTCCATGGGCGGCAATGAGATCACCGAATTGGCAGGCCGCTATCCGGACCGTGTCGGAAAGCTCGTTTACCTGGATGCGGCCTATGACTGGTCCACGCCCACGTTCTTCAAGGCATTCGGCGACATTCTCGCGGTGAACGGCCCCGGAGCGGATGACCTGCGGTCGCTCGATACCTTTCGGGCGTGGCACCGCGTAGCCTGGCTGGGCAACATTCCGTGGACACCGGGGCTTGAGGCCTATCTTCGCAAGCTGGCCCGGCCCGACGCGGACGGCAAGCTCCATCCGGTGCCGGACGAGGAGACATTCGCGGCATCGTTTGCCGCGCTCGGCACATGGCGGCGCAATTACACGCAGGTGCAGGCACCACCCCTTGCGATCTACGCCACCACGTTCTTCCCCCTTGACCACAGCGACGCCGCGCTCGCCCAAGAGCTCCGAACGTTTGAGCAGGATGTGATGGTGCCGTTCCGGCAAGCGAGCATGGAACGCATTCGCCGTGAGTTGCCGAGCCCTACCGTGCTGGAACTCGCCGGCCGGACTCACATGTCTGTCGGCGTCGAGCGGCCGGATGAGCTTGGCGCCGCAGTTCGTGATTTCCTGCGCGGCCAGGCAACGCACTGAACCTGTGGCGCGAAGGCAGGCACACAGAGCGTGGTGGGTGCGCCATCGACCGATGAGGCCGTTCGGCCCGACCGGGTTATGACCGTGGTGCTTGATCAGATGTGTCCAAAAAACGGGAGCTGCGCGAGCGTCGGCCAACCGAAGGCGGACAATCCGCCTCCGGTCCAAGCAGCGCCCTCGATCCGCCTCATCACGACGAGTGCCGGCGAATGAACCCTGTGGTCACCTCGATGTAGGCGTCCGGGTGTGTGACGTGCGGAATGTGTCCAGCGCCGACGAAGGTATGGACCTCCGCGCTGCGAAGGGCGCCGGTGAGCTTTGCAATCACCGGCGCAAACGCCGGGGGCTCAGGTCTCCGGTTGTGAGCAGCGCCGGCTTGGACAACGGGACCATGCGTTCAAGCGCAAAGGTAAGCTGCTCCGGATCGTTCGCCTCATCAAGAAAGGTCGGAGCGTTTTCAATGAATATCCGCTGCGAGTGGGGTGGGAGCTGTGCCCAGGCGCCGGGTCCGAGGGCCACGGTCTCGACGAACTCTTCGGCGGCCCCGGCATGGTCTCCGGCCGCGATGCGGTCCACTACAGCGCGGACCCTATCGCGGACGTCCGCGAGCATGGACGCGTCGGCGGGATCGTCCGCGAGAAGCGAAAACAGCGGAGGTTCGTGCACAATGATTCCTCGCAGGAGGTCCGGGCGCTCGCTCGCCAAGCGGAGCGTGATCGATGCGCCGAACGAATTGCCGGCGACCCAGGCCGGCGCAAGATCCAGATGCTCAATCAGCGCGGCGAGGTCGGCGACATCCTCGTGGATGCTGCCTTGCCCCGCCGGGCGCTCGCTCTGGCTGTGGCCGCGACGGTCATAGGCAAGAACCCGCAATGACGCGGCCAACCCTGGGACGACAAGCTGCCAGTCTTCGTGCGAGTCCCACGACCCGTGGACAAGAACCAGGGGAATATCCTCATCACCGGTGAGTTCGTAGAAGAGGTTAACTCCGTTCACATGCGCTATTGCCATGCCGCATCGCCTCCGCTGGAGTTTCGCGGGGATAGAATCTGACGGGCGAAGCATACTCCGATCTTGAGGTGGAGCCCATTTCCGAGCGCCCGACGAGAGATCCCGATCGCCTCGGCCGGAGCAGGAGGGCGTCCACTGCAGATCAGCACAGTAACCGCAAAGGTCCGGATCTGTTAAGGCTTGTTGGATGCCTGCCGCGGCGGAACGGTGCTGCTGCACGAGCGGCAGGCGTTCGACAAGCCTCAAAGGAGGAAACCGCGGAACACCACGCTTAGGCTGCGGGATCTATGGGGA
>NZ_JBVVAK010000281.1:0-5472 GCF_055792825.1 Microvirga sp. GN3 | reverse complement strand
CCCGGTCTGCGACCAAGTCCCAGGCTGTTCCCGCGCCATCCCGCTCCTCCGCAGGATCGCGCACGGCGGCTCGCTCGACCTCCGGCACGTCGAGGTCACGGTCCACGACGCAGGCCCACTCCGCGTCCCGCTCGCGAGCACAGGGCGGCCTGCTGGACCCGATGGCGTGGCTCTCGACCTTGGAGACAACGCTCACCTCCCCGCAGGCTCGCGCGGTGATGGCGGAGGCCCTCAGGGCGGTCGCGAACGTGCTCGAGAAGCCGCAGGGCAGCGAGCAAGGCCAAGGCGGCGGAACACAAGAAGGCAGGGACGCCGTGTCGGCGGCCGGAAGCCTCGGCGCCGAGATTGTCGCCGCTCCGCTGGAGGTCGCAGCGGCGGCCATTGGTGCCGCAGGGGAGGTCGTGACGAGCGCCCTTAGCGGTTCATCAGGCGAGGAGCGCGGCACCGGCGACCGCCGGAAGGGCGGCAGGCGATCCTCCTCGCGGAAGAAGTCAGCGGCGGTTGGTGGCTAGCCGGCCAGATGATCGGTCGGCGGCTCTGCATTCCATGAGAAAGAAGGCCGCCCCTTGGTAGGCGGCCTTCTCGTCATCCGAAATCTTCAAGGTGCGCTCAGGCCGCCTCGGCGACAGGGGCTGGGCCTGCTTCATCCATGGCGCGCATGTAGACGTCGAGCAGAGACTCGTGCTCGTCGCGCTCGTCCTGATCCTGCTTGCGCAGCTTGATGATCTCCTTGAGGATCTTCACGTCGAAGCCCTCGCCCTTGGCCTCGGAGAAGACTTCCTTCTTGGCTTCGTTCAGGTCCTTGATCTCGTTCTCGATCTGCTCGATGCGCTTCCCGAACGAGCGGATCCGTTGCCCGGAATTCCAACGACGTCACTCATGGCTTCTCCTTTGCCGTACGTAGGCCGGCACTATCCAGCATCCGAGTAAGCACCCGTTAATGCGGAGCAGCAACCGCGCATGACGCCATCACAAGCCAACCTCAGGAGTTGGCACGCCTGAGACGTAAGCGCTTGGTCCGCCTTTCAATTACCCACATTTTTGGTCTGATGGGCCGCGCTTGCCTGACCAGCCCCTGTCGTGATTCCTTATCGAGCACCTCATTGTCTATGAGGGGCATCTCATGGGCTGGATTCTCTCTAAGCTCTCCCGTGATCTCCCCCATCCCTGTGGGTTGAGCCCCTGATCAAGCTGTCCTTTGTCTGCTGGGCCAAGGCCGCAAGGGAGCCGGGCTATGACGAAGGCACACCTCCCTGCCACCCATCCCACACAGGTGGCTGATGCGATCTCTTGGATCAAGCGGGAGCTCGCCGGCTGCCACTTTCGGGACCGCCGTCTTGACCAGCGCCTGCGCAAGCTCCTGACCCACATGGCTGGTGCCATCGGCGGCAGCCTTCCGCTGGCCTGCCAGGACTGGGCCAACACCAAAGCGGCCTACCGCTTCCTGTCCAATCCCAAAGTCAGCGAACACGAGATCCTCCGCGGCCATTTCCAGGCCACCCGCACCCGCTTTGCCGCCGTCGGGGGCCCCTCCTGGTCATTCAAGACACGACTGAACTGTCCTACGAGAGAGCACAGCCTGGACCGATTGGCGCGACCCGCCGGGTCAACAGCGGCCGGGATAAGGCAGGCCGGTTGCGGATGCACACGGTCTGCGGGCTGCTGATGCATTCTTGCCTGGCTGTGACGGCGGATGGGCTGCCGCTGGGGCTCTCGGCGATCCAGTTTTGGACGAGGCCTCAGTTCAAGGGCACCCGGACGCTCAAGCGCAAGATCAACCCGACCCGGGTGCCCATCGACCAGAAGGAGAGCATCCGATGGCTGGAGTGCATGAGGCAGTCCGTGGCGCTGTTTGGCGCGCCCGAGCGCTGTATTCATGTCGGCGATCGCGAGAACGACATCTACGAGTTCTTTTGTACGACTCAGGCTCTGGGAACGCACTTCCTGGTCCGGACCTGCGTGGATCGGCTGGCCGGCAATGGCCTGCACACCATCGCCGACGAGATGCAGGAGGTGAAGATCAAAGGACGGTATCAGGTGGACGTGCATACTGCTAAAGGTGACGTGAGCTCTGCGATTGTGGAGCTCAAATACCGCCGGATCCACGTTCTGCCTCCGATCGGCAAACAGAAGCGCTATCCAGCCCTGACCCTGACGATCATCCATGCGAAGGAGCGTCACACCCCTAAAGACCGGGCGCGGATTGACTGGAAGCTGATCACGGATCTTCCGGTGCGATCCCGCGCAGACGCGATCCAGATGCTCGACTGGCACGCCATGCGCTGGAAGGTCGAGCTGTTCCACAAGATCCTGAAGTCCGGGTGCCGGACGGAGGAGACCAAGCTCAGAACGGCGGAGCGGCTGGTGAACCTGCTCAGCATCTACTGCATCCTGAGCTGGCGCATCTTCTGGATGACGATGCTCAACCGGGTCGTTCCGGACGTGCCACCGCGGCTGGCCCTGACGGCTCTGGAAATCGATCTGCTCGACGAGCTGGTAAGAGACAGAGGCCAAGTGTTGCTGCGGAGAAAGACACTCTCGCATTACCTGACCAAGATTGCTCGCATAGGCGGCTATCTCGCGCGTGGGCATGACCCTCCACCCGGCAATACTGTCATGTGGTGAGGACTTTCGCGCCTGATGGATATCGAACTCGGCGCCAAGATCGGCGCGCAAATCTATGGGTAATTGAAAGTTGGTCCGCTTCGGCACTCAAGAGCCGACGTTTGTTGAGTGGGCGGAAGGTGAAAGGTTGACCCACATGAGACCTTCCCGATGATCCGCCTTGCGGGACCTATCCCGCTTGAACGTGGTCTCCTGCAAAGCGTCGCTACCGGATCATGGCGGTGGTATCCTGCACGAGCGCTTTTGAGAGGTCGGCAACTCGACAGGGCGTGTCGCGTCGACTGCCCCCTTCGGCAGATCTCCTCAAGGAGAAACAGCCATGGCGACAGCATGGGTGGAGCGGCGGTTGGTGGCGATCCTGGCGGCGGACGTCGTCGGGTACTCTCATCTCGTGGAAATGGATGAAGCCGGGACGCTCGCCGCCCTGAAAGCCTTGCGGCGCGAGATCATCGATCCGCTTCTCGCCGAGCACCACGGGCGCATCGTCAAGCTGATGGGCGACGGGGCCCTTGCCGAGTTCGGCTCAGTGGTGGATGCGGTGGCCTGTGCCGTGGCGGTGCAGAAGAGCGTCAGGGATCGGCAGGATGGCGTCCCTTTGGAACGGCGCATTGTCTTCCGCATCGGCATCAACCTCGGCGATGTGGTGGTGGAGGGAGATGACCTGCTCGGCGACGGCGTGAACATCGCGGCGCGGCTGGAACAGATCTGCGAGCCCGGTGGCGTGCTGATCTCCGGCACGGCCTATGACCAGCTTCAGGGCAAGCTCGACCTGCCGATCGAGTTTGCAGGCGAGCAGCGGGTCAAGAACATCGAACGCCCGATCCGGACCTATCGGATCCGGCGCGGGTCTGCATCACCAGGAGTGCTACCCTTCAGATCAGTTGCACGGCGCGGGCTCGCCGCCGCCGCCGCTGTCCTCCTGGCGATCGCCGGCGCGGTGGGGTGGTGGCTTTGGCCGTCCCCGGCAGCTTATGCCAGCAAACCGTCCATCGCGGTGCTGCCCTTTGCCAACCTGGGCGGGGACGACGCCACCGCCCGGCTGGCTGACGGGATCACCGAGGACATCATCACCGATCTGGCCCGCTTTCCCGAATTCGAGGTCGTCTCCCGCAACTCGACCGGGATCTACAAGGGCAAGGCCGTGGATGTGCGCCAGGTCGGACAGGACCTCGGCGTCGGCTACGTGCTGGAAGGCTCCTTCCAGCGCCAGGGCGAGCGCTTACGGGCGACTGTGCAACTCATCGATGCGGAGTCCGGAACCCACGTCTGGTCGAACCGCTGGGACCGCCCGGTCGAGGAGGTATTTGCCTTGCAGACCGAACTTGCCGAGCAGGTCGCCAACCGGCTCGGGAGCGGCGCTGGACTGATCCAGGAGGCCGGGCGCAAGGCCGCGAAGCGAAAACGGCCAGAGAACCTCAACGCTTACGAACTCTACCTTCTGGGGACGGAGAAGCTCGAGCAATCCACCAAGGAGAGCATCGACGAGTCCGTTCGCCTCCTAAAGCGGTCCGTCGAGTTGGACCCGACGCTGGCTCGGGCGTGGGTCGAGCTCTGCTGGGCCTATGTCGGCACGGCGGGTTTCGGGGCGGACCGCAATGAGGCACAGCGTCTGGCGCGGGATGCAGCCGAGCGCGCCGTTGCGCTCGACCCCAGCGATGCGGAGGCGCATGCCGCCATCGGCGACGCCATTGGCCAAACGGGAGATCTCGTGCGGGCCGAGGCCGAGTACGAGGAGGCGCTCCGTCTCAATCCGGGCTCAGCCGAGATCCTGACCTTCTATGCCGGCTGGGCCAGCAGTTTCGGCAAGCCGGAACGCGGCGCCGAGGCCGTCGACCGGGCCATCCGGCTCAACCCGCACTTCCTACCATGGCACGCAAGCCAGTTCAGCTATGCCTACTTCAACGTGGGACGATACGACGATGCCTTGCGCATGCTGGAGCGGCGTGCTGCGCTGCTTGCCGGCCTCGGACGGATAGACGACGCGAAAGCCGCCGTCGCGGAGACGCTCAAGCGCCATCCGGACATCACGATCCAGGGTTATGTCAGCGCGCCGGACTGGAGCGAGGCCGAGCGCCAGCGCCTCATTGAGACGATGCGCAAGGCTGGCTTTCCCGCATGTGCTATGCCCGAGGCGATAGCGCAAATCGCAAAGCCAGTGAGCCTTCCCGAGTGCCCGCAGCCCAGGGCCGCAAACTAGCACTGGTAGTTCTGGGTCGAAACGACATGGCGCTTGTGGCAGGAGGATGCCATGCGAGCTTTGTTGGTCGCCATGCTGCTTGTAACGGGTGCTTCTGCCTTCGCGCAGGGAGCGAACGGGTCCGACCACGGTCGGTGCCGACCAGCCGCAGCCCTCAAGGCGTGTCTCGACACCTACGGTTCCGAAGATTGCTCGGAGCGATGCAGGCGAGACCCCAAAGACTACAACTGTGAGGCCGATTGCCCTCGGCAAAACGGAGGTCAGATGGTCTTAGGTCCGACGAGAGGCTCTCGTTTGGTGATGAGACGGCCTCAGCACTTCCAGGCGGCGCCCCTCGTGCCTCTTCGCCACAGGAGTTATGGTGATGGTCCGCTCCTGGCACGTTGCTGAAGTAGTCGTCCGTGAAGAATATTCTATCGGCTTGAGTCACGCGCGTTGCGGCGATGGAGCATATCCGAGCAGCACCAGGACAAGGGCACATAAAATCGCTGCCAGCCATCGCAGCAGGAGCGAGAAGTTGTAGCCAACCGCCGCCAGTACGGCGTTGATGCGGTCGCCCTCCCGGCCTTTCAAATGATTGCGCCCCATCCGGTGCTCGGCCTTCAGGTGGCCGATCACCGGCTCGATCGCCGCTCGCCGTTTCATCTCAC